>CAZJMZ010000056.1:0-10321 GCA_964547115.1 uncultured Anaerolinea sp.
CGGCCATGAATAGTGTGGTGCTCCATCAATATCACACCAACGCCTATGCCGATACACACGGCATCACCATTTATCACATTTCGAAGGCCACCGAAAAAGATGCGAATTACACCTATTATCGTGCCACACTCGATTTTGCGTTGACCACAGCCTGGGATGAGTTCTTAAATAACTACGCTCAGTAGGGTAGATATATAAGTAAAAAAATGACAGACCTCCGAGTTTTGGCTCGGAGGTCTTGTTTTTAGTCAATACTAATTATCTCTTGACATTGAGGGTAATTCGGACATCCCCAAAATTTCTTTCCTGCATTTGCGCCGTGTTTTGATGTTCGTAATACCATTGGGATACCGTGTGTTGGACATAAAGGGGAATTCTTTGTTGCCTCTGCTATTTTGTTAGCGTTACTTTGAGCTGCAACACGGATGTCGCGATTTTGTATTGCGTTCTTAAATAAGGCCCCGAGTTCCTGAGAGTTATAGGAAGCACGGACAGGAATTCGAACAAGTGGCAGACCGGCTTTTGCCAGAATTGTTTCGACAAAAATATCCCTTTGGCCACGGTCTGCTTGACGATGACTTGAATCATCTAGCTCAATCGCAAAGACCGGCTCCAAGGTGTTTGGATTACATAGCAAAAAATCTACGTGCTTTCGATCAATTTTATTGTAGTGGCTTTGAAAATTCTTTTGATCTGTGACTGACAAAAATTCCTTGAGAGACACCTTTGGAAAGATTAATAAATATTCACTCACTAACTGTTTTAGGACACGATAAAAATTAGCTTCAGCTGGTGAAAAGAATTGAGATGTTAGACGATATGGCAACACAATTGCCGGAGCTTCCTGTACCGATTCTTTGGGCCGAACCCCGAACAACGCAGCTAGGCAACCTGGTTTTTCAGCGGTCATGTTGATCCCTCTCCTTACATATTCTAGTATTAACCCTTTACTCTATCACTCCCAACTTCTTCCCAACCTTGGCAAACGCCTCCAGGCCCTGGCCCAGATCATCGCGGTCGTGGGAGGCGGAGATCATCACGCGGATGCGGGCCTTGCCCTTGGCTACAGTGGGGAAGCCGATGGCCATGGCAAACACGCCTGCTTCGAACAACTCCCGGCTGAATTGCTGCGCCAGGGGCGCTTCGCCGAGCATGATGGGTGTGATGGGCGTTTCGCTCACGCCGGTATCGAAGCCAAGTTTTTTCATTTCTTCCTTGAAGTATCTGGCGTTGTCCCATAGTCTATCCACCAAGGCTGTGGACTCTTCCAACAAATCCACGGCGGCGAGACAGGCTGCAGCGTCTGGCGCAGTGACGGCGGAGGAGAACAGGAAGGGGCGGCCGCGCTGGCGCAACCATTCGATGATGCGCTTATCGCCTGCCACGATGCCACCCACCACGCCAAAGGCCTTCGACATGGTGCCGATTTCGATATCCACTTTGCCGTGCATGTCGAAATGATCCACGATGCCGCGCCCGCCCTTGCCGAGCACGCCTTCGCCGTGGGCATCATCCACCATGAGCAGGATGTCGTACTTTTTAGCGACTTCGTACAGGGCGGGCAGGGGGGCGATGTCACCGTCCATGCTGAAGACGCCATCGGTGATGATCAGGCTGCGGCGGAAGTTGGAGGCGTGCTCTTTGATCGCGTCCTCCAAAGAGCCGGGGTCGTTGTGTTCATAAGCTACGATCTTTGCACCGGAGAGTCGGCAGCCATCGATGATGGAGGCGTGGTTCAGGCGGTCTGAGAAAATGACATCTTCCTTGCCGACCAGCGCCGAGATGGTGCCGAGATTGGCGGTGAAGCCCGATTGGAAGGTGATGACATCTTCGGCGCCTTTGAATTGGGCCAGGCGTTGCTCCAGTTGCACGTGCAGGTCGGTGGTGCCGGCGATGGTGCGTACAGCAGCAGGACCAACACCATATTTCTTCGTTGCTTCCTTGGCGGCTTCGACCAGTTTGGGGTGATTGGCCAGCCCAAGGTAATTGTTCGAGCAAAAGTTCAATACATCCTTGCCGTCCACCACGATACGCGCGCCTTGCGCCGAACCGATCGTGCGGATGCGGTTATACAGGCCCTGTTCTTTCAAGCCATCGATTTCCTGCGTGAGCCAATCAAGTTTGGACATGGAGACTCCTGTGGATTATCTGTCATTGCGGCACTCCTTGTAGTCGCTTGCAATGACGGGAACATTTTTAATCATTATAGCAATTAAACAAAAAAGCGACTGTCACTACTTGCCGGTGACAATCGCTCTATTCTTCGGTCAGCACATCAGCCAGCAGGCCCAACTCTGCCAGGGCCTCCAATACTTTCTGGATGGCTCCGCTTTTGACGATGACTGCCGTGGGGCTTAATACTTCGCCCAGATATTTTGCCGCTTTAGACTTGCGCAACTCTTCCAGGATCTCGGGCTTGGTGACTCGTAAAACGACCTGAGTCTCCACCCGGGCCTCCGTGCCGTTCACGTCCCATCGTTTGAGGGCTTTCACCAGCGGAGGCGGGACCTTGTTCTCGGTGTGTTTGACCAACAGAGCCAGTAACTGTTCGGCTTTCAACCCCTGTTCTTTGGCCTGTTTCAAGGATTGTGCGGTGATGTGATATTTATAGTCAGAGCCTTTGGTCTCATCCCATTCGCAGAAACGCGAGATCTGATAACGGACAACCCGCGGCGCGGTTCGCTCGATGCTGACCCTGCCATTCGATGAGACGGATATTTTTCCACTTTCCGTTTTCCCACTTTCGAAGGCCGACAGCCGGAACGAGGTGACCTCTGCGGCCCCTTCGGCATAGCTTACATCCACCCGCCCCAGCCAGTGCAACACATCGGTGACGAAGTACTTGACCAGTGCGCCGTCCACGGCATCCCAATGCGCGAACCCGCGCAGGTACTGTCCATCGGCTTCGCGTTTGATGAACCATGAGTCATAGTCACCCGCGGGGCGTTGGAAATCGGCGTGTTTGGTCTTTACATCGCGGACGAAGGAGGGCAGGCTCCACCATTTGCCTGCGGGGATGGCGTTCAGCAGGTTGAGCAGGAATTCGCGCGTCTCCTGCGGCTGGTTGGTCCATTCGCCTTCGCAGATAATACCCGGCATAAGTTTGAGTTCGTTGAAGGTGAGGCTGGTCAGCCAGGCATCGGTAAGCAGTTGCAGGGCCTCGGCGCGGGGGAGTTCGAGAAAGTGTTTAACCGCTTCGGGCTGGAGCGTGTTGTGCTTGATCAGATTGGCCGTGGTGAGTAGGGCATGCAGGCGTTTTTCAGGTTGGAAGCCAGGCTTGCCCATGCGCAGCGCAGCGAGCAGGGTGGTGGCTTCATCCAGGATCGCATCGTTTGCCAGCAGTTCCCGGCCTTTTTCCTTGGGGGAGGCTGGGCGGCCGAGCGCCCCACCAGCGGGTAGCGATTCTGTGGGCAGCGATTTTGGCTCTGGTAGGGGCGCGTCTTGAGGGTCGATCTCTTTGACGGTGGCAATGAGTTCGAGCAGGTCGTCGGGGATGTAGGCGAATTCCTGCGGACCTTTGTCGTTTTCAAAGAAGGCTTTGGCCAGCAAGCCGCGATAGAACAAACTCTCGGCGGTGGAGGCGGGTTTGAGGTGTGGCCGTTCACGGTCACGTTTGCCTGCGCCCATTTCACGCAAGTCGCCATATTTGCGGGTGAAAGCTGCCCACGGAATTTTGCCGCCTGCGTTGACGAGGTCGGTGAGGGCAGAGTCGGCTTGGGGGGAGAGGGCGGCCAGTAGTTCAGCGAGCAGGTCGAAATCGAGGAGAGAAGCGGCCAGTTCCTCCCGGGCTGAATCAGCATCGGTCGATTCCAATTCGAGCCCCCAAAATTCAGCGATGATGCGGAGATGTCCGAGGTCTTGTTTGTGGAGGGAGTGAATAAGGTCGGGCATGGGTGGATGGAACAGGTACACAAGCCTGTTTATGTGTGTACCTGTCTATCTGTTTACTTTTCTACCCGCGCACAACTTTGAGCGCGTTGGGTAACATCTCGAACGTTACTTCACGCAGGTCGGTGCCGGGGCCGGTAAAGATCTCGCCATCGGCGTGGATGTAGAGCGGGCGGTCGGCTTTGACGGTGAACTTTTTGCACGTGCCCATCTTGACCTGTTTGAAGCGGCCATGGGTGCCCTTCATCACTTCGGGTACGATGCGCAGCATCATCAAACGGCTGACATCAGTGATCATGGCGTAGTTGAGCAGGCCGTCATCGATCTTGGCTTCGGGGGCAATGAGGAAACCGCCGCCTTCGCGCGGACCGTTGCAAATGACAAGATAGATGACCTTTTGCTCCCACTTTTCACTGTCGGTTTCGATCTGCATTTTGATGGGGTTGTGGTCAATGAGGATGGTTTGCAGGACGGAGGTGAGGTACATGAGAAAGCCGCGCAGCAGGGGCAGGCGGTGTGAGCGAATGGTGACCGTGGCGCCGAAGCCAATGCCGAGCGTGTTATCGAAGTATTCCTTGCGCCCATCGCCTGTGGTCATGAGGCCGAGGTCCACGGTGGAGGGCTCACCATTGATGGCACGTTTGAGCGCTTCAGTGGGGGTGCGGGAGGCGGCGATGCCGTGACCGAAGTCGTTGCCGGAGCCAACCGGCACCACCCCAAGGATGGGGCGTGTTTCGGCGGGGATCTGCATCAACCCGTTCATGACCTCATGCACGGTGCCATCGCCGCCCATGGCAATGACCATGTCGTAGCCTGCGGCGCTTTTGGCCAACTCAATGGCGTGGCCTGGATAGACCGTGCCGCTCCAATCGATGCCGCCGTGTTGCTCCGTGATCGAGCGCAGGTCACGTGCCACGCGCCAGGCATTACCCATATCGGCCATGGGGTTGAGGATGATCTTGATCTTGCGATGCATGAGGGGCCTCCGGGAAGAAGTGACAGTCACCGGTAGGTGACTGTCACTTGATTTTCAGCGATTATACCCCCCGTGTATTATTCTGATGTTATTCCGTGAGATTGTGGTTGCTCAGTGGGCCGGTGATCCCGCGCGCCACCTGGAAGGTGCCCCGGTCATATTTTTTCGCCTTGTAAAGCGCCGCATCGGCTGCGCGGAGCAGGTCGGGGCCGGTGCGAGCGTTGACAGGGAAAAGGGCGATGCCACCTGAGATGCCCAGTTTGAGCCTTTTGCCATCAGGCAATTTGAACTTGATCTTTTTCATGCCCTCAGTGATCTTTTCAGCCACGATCTTTGCGGAAGATATATCAGCCTGATTGAGGATCAGAGTCAACTCATCGCCGCCATAGCGGGCGAGAAAATCGGTGTTGCGCACGCCGCGCGCCATCTGGTTGAAGACCAGCCGGAGCACATCGTCACCCACAGGGTGTCCGTACGTATCGTTGACGGCCTTGAAGCCATCCAGGTCCATCATGATGACCGCAAAGGAATGGTTATTCTTGCGGGCTGCGGCTACTTCTTCTTCCAGCCGTTCGTCAAGGGCGCGGCGGTTGGGCAGGCCGGTGAGGGTATCACTGTAGGCCTGGCGGCTGACGGTTTGATGCAGGCTGGCGTTGGAGATCGCCACCGCGGCCTGATCGGAGAGTAACTTCAACAACTGCAGTTCGGAGGCTGAAAACGGGCTGATAATGCTGCGGGCCAGGTTCATCACTCCCACAACCTTGTCGTTCACCTTGAGCGGAATGCCAATGATCGACCCGCTCCACTCGGCGGGTGTGTTGCTGAACAACGGGTGCGCCTGCATGTTATCCACGATAATGGTCTGGCCATCACGAGCCACGGTATAGGTCAGGCCGTTCAGGCGCGGCTTGGTCCAGGCCTTGTTACGATTGCCCTGCGCATTGAGCGCAGCACCAAAGGTCAGTTTTTGATTCTTGTACAGGAAGATATGCACATCGCGGGTGTTTGAGATCAACCGCATGGCTTCTGATGTGACGGCATCCAGCACGGCAGGCAGGTCGAGGCTGGCGGTCAGGTTCAGGCTGAGCTTTTTGAGCGCATCCAATTCCTCGGCCTGCTGGACAAGCTGCGCCAGCAGGGCGCGGTTGTCGAACAGGCCCTGCACCAGTCTTTCGGGTGGTTCATGATGCACATTGGGATTATTTTCGATTGCAGCAGATAGAACATCCAACAGTCTAAGAAGGCTTTCCTGTTCGGGTTGTTCGACCCCTTGTTGTTCGAGCGCGTGCCGCGCCAGGCTGAGAATTTGCAAGCGATTATTGGTCATTCGATGTTTTTTACCAGAGCCGCATTAAAACACGAAAGAAGATTATGGCAGTAAGACATTCGTACCACTTTAATACATAGACGCAGATGAATGGCGATAAGTTATGGGCTGGACTATTACATGGGCATTACAACACACCCGATTTGGATATGCTACAATGTGACCAACCCACGGAGGACCATGTGACCGCTCACAATCCCGCCTCAGACTCACCTCAGCCTGTTCGTGCCACCCCATTAACTCCTCGCCGCCGAGGCCTGATCATCGGCGCCTCAGACGGGCTCGGCGCGGAATTGGCGCGCAAACTGGCGGGCACAGGCTATGACTTGGCGTTGGTCGCCCGCCGCCAGGAAAAACTTGAAGCGTTGTGCAGCGAACTGACGGGCCAGGGATATGTGGCGCGGGCCTATGTGCATGATATTTCACATTACGACGAAGTCCCAGCCTTGCTGCGTACCCTCGTCGCGGAGTTGGGCGGGTTGGACATGGTCATCTTTGTGGCAGGTGTCAACTATCCACCAGGTGGGATCGATAAGTTCAATTTCGAGAACGACCGCAAGATGATCGAGGTCAACCTCATCGGGGCCATGGCGTGGTTGCATCCCATCAGTGAGATGTTCCAGGCGGCCAAAACAGGACAGATCGTAGGCATTGCTTCCGTGGCCGGTGACCGTGGGCGGGTGGGCAACCCCGGCTATAACACCTCCAAGGCCGGGCTGGCCACGTATCTCGAAGCCCTGCGGAATCGCCTTACCCGGCATGGTGTGCATGTGCTGACGGTGAAGCCTGGCTTCATGAAGACCGACATGCTGAAAGCCGCGCAAGGTTCCACACCGTTTGCCATCGAACCTGCCCGGGCCGCAGACGATATTCTCAAAGCGATGAAACAGCGCAAACAGGTCATTTACACCGCCTCCATCTGGCGCTGGATCATGCTGGCCATCCAGCATACGCCGTCGTTCATTTTCAGGAAATTATCCTTTTAGGGTTTGACCGTGGTTGGCGGTCTGTCCGCGGTCACTGGCAGGATTATGTCTTTCAACCTCAACGCTCATTTCAAACAGCTCGAAAATTTCGGGCATTCGCTCAAGGCTTCATCGTATGTCATACCTGTCAAAACCAGCGAAGACATCTATGAGACCTTTCAGCAGGCCAAAAAACTGGGGCTGACCGTCACCGCGCGCGGGACCGGGATCAGCTATAACGATGTGTCGCTGAACGGTGGCGGCATCGTGCTGGATATGTCAGCCATGAATCAGATCCTGGAATGGGACCCAGCCTCCGGCTTGGTGCGCTGCGAGGCGGGCGTCACCCTGGAGCAGTTGTGGCAAAAGGTGGAGCCGGATGGCTGGTGGCCGCCGGTCGTCTCAGGGACGATGAAGACCACGCTGGGCGGCTGCCTGGGGGCGAACATCCACGGCAAGAACAATTTTCAAGTTGGACCGATCGGTGAGCATGTGACAGAGTTCACCGCCATGACGCCGACCGGCGCGCTGGTCACCTGCTCGCCCAAAAAGAACGCCGACCTGTTTTACGCCATGATCGGCGGGCTGGGCATGCTGGGCGTGTTCGTGACGGTGACGTTGAAAATGAAACGCATTTACTCGGGCTTGATCCACGTGGAGGCCTGGCATGCCTCCACGCTCACGCACCAACTGGACAGCCTGCTCCAACACGCGCCCGACCATGACTATATCGTCGGTTGGCTGGATACGTTTGCGGGCGGCAAAGGCCTGGGGCGCGGACAGATCCATGCCGCGACCAATTTGAAGGAGGGGGAGGACCCTCGTGCGCGTGAGACGCTGCAGCTCGCTTATCAGCATCTGCCCGATCGTCTGTTCGGTGTGATGCCAAAGGCTTGGCTGCATTATTTCATGAATCCGTTCGTGAATAACCTGGGCTGGCGGCTGGTGAATATTGCCAAGTACATCACCTCGCTGCGTGACCATGCCTTCCGCCAATCGCATGCCGAGTTTCATTTTCTGCTCGATTATGTGCCTGATTGGGAACGTTCGTTCGGACGCGGCGGGCTGATCCAGTATCAATCGTTTCTGCCGAAAGAGACTGCTGAGGCTGCCTGGCGCGAGATGTTGTTGCTCTCCCAACGCAATGGGTTGCCCTCCTACCTCGGTGTGACCAAACGTCACCGCCCGGATGCGTTCCTGCTCACCCATGCCGTGGATGGTTTTTCGCTGGCCCTGGACTTTAAAGTGACCGACCGCAACCGTGCGCGCTTGAGCCAGCAATTGCAGGCCTTTGACCAGATGGTATTGCAGGCAGGCGGTCGGTTCTATTTCGCCAAGAACAGTGAAACCTCTGCTGAAAGCACGCGTGCATTTTTAGGCGCTGAAACGCTGGAGAAGTTCAAACGATTAAAGCAACGCTGCGACCCAAATGGGCTGTTAGAATCAGACTTGTATCGCCGCTTGTTCAAGTGACCCGCTACCCCGTGGGCGAGATTCATGATTGGTTAAAGTTTGAGCCTGCGGGGCGTTCTCAAAGAGAGGTGTGTTATGGAACACTACGATCTACTGGTTATCGGCTCTGGCCCGGCAGGGGAGAAAGGGGCTGCGCAGGCAGCGCATGCTGGAAAACGGGTGGCTTTGATCGAGCGCGCCGCGCATATGGGCGGCACCGGCATTAATACTGGCACCGTCCCATCGAAGACCTTGCGGGAGGCGGCCTTGTTCTATTCAGGTTTACGCCAGCGCGGGTTGCAAGGCATCCAATATTCCCTCAAAGAAAATCTATCGCTCGCCGACCTGATGCAGCGTGAGCAGGTAGTCACGGCGCGGGAGCGTAAGTTGACCGCGCGCAACCTCGAGAACCACCAGATCGACCTGCTGCACGGGACGGCCTCTTTTGTCGATGCGCATACCGTGCGGGTCATTTATGCCGCCGGGGTGCGAGAGGTCAGCGGAGACGTGATCTTGATCGCCACGGGGGCTTCTCCGCACCGCCCGCCTGAATTCCCTTTCGATGGCGAATTGATCCACGACTCCGATACGATCTTGCAGTTGAAGCGCCTGCCCAAAACGCTGGCGGTGGTGGGGGCTGGCGTGATCGGCACTGAATACGCCTCCATCTTCACTGCGCTGGGCGTGCAGGTGACCTTGATCGAACCGCGCGAACGCATGCTGCCTTTTGTTGATTATGAAATGATCCGCCGTTTGCAGGACCGACTCACGGCCCTGGGCCTGCAATTCAAACTCGGACACCGCATCCTCTCCGTTGACCGCCAGCCGGCTTCCGTCCGATTGACCCTGGATTCACCTGCCACGCTGGAGTACGATAATGTGCTTGTGGCTTCGGGCCGCCAGGGCAACATCTATGGGTTGGGGCTGGAGCAGATCGGCGTTGCCACCAGCGACCAGGGCCTGATCGTGGTCAATGACCGGTATCAAACCAGTGTCCCGCATATTTACGCGGCGGGCGATGTGATCGGCTTCCCGGCGTTGGCATCCACTTCAATGGAGCAGGGACGGGCGGCGATGGCGCGGGCCTTTGGCTTACCATATAAGGAACATATTACCTCCATCCTGCCGTTTGCGGTCTATGCCATTCCTGAAATTTCCATGGTGGGGCTGACCGAGGATGAATGCCGCGACCGCGAAATCCCTCATCTCATCGGCCGCAGTACCTACGAGGACAACCCGCGTGGACAGATCATCGGCGATACGACCGGCATGGTCAAATTGATCTTCTCGCCGCAGGATAAAAAACTGCTCGGTGCGCACATCATCGGCGAACAAGCCTCCGAGTTGATCCACATCGCCGCGCACGTGCTGATGGCGCACGGCACCCTGGATGTGTTCAGCGATGCCGTATACAACTTCCCGACCCTGGCAGATGCCTACAAAGCCGCCGCCTACAACGGCCTGCAAGCGTGGGAGCAATGGCGCGCAGATAACCCATGAAGTTGGAGATCCTTGATCTGGGTCTGATCGAATACGAAGCCGCGTGGAAGTTGCAAGATGAATATGCGCGTGAGATCGCGGCCGGTACACGCCCGCCGACGCTGTTGCTTCTCGAGCATCCGCACGTGTACACCTTCGGGCGGCGCGGGAAACAAGAGAATCTATTGTGGGGTGAAGAGCAATTACGCGAGAAGGGCATTGCCATTCATTGGG
>CAZJMZ010000056.1:10421-14282 GCA_964547115.1 uncultured Anaerolinea sp.
GATGCCGATTATGTGGGCTACGTCCGCAAGTTGGAGAAGACCATCATCACGGCACTGGCCCGGTTGGGATTGGCCTCCGGCCAGCGCTCGGGACTCACCGGGGTCTGGGTCCAGGCCGATGTGCATTCGCGCTGCCGACACTGTTCACCCGAAGACCGCAAGAAACCAGCCAAGATCGCGGCGATCGGCGTCAAAGTGGATGCGCGCGGAATCTCGCGGCATGGCTTTGCCTTGAATGTGAAACCGGATATGGAATATTGGGACGGCATCGTTGCTTGCGGCTTGCAGGACGAGCCGGTTGTGTCACTGGCAGACCTGTTCGATGAACCGCCCGCAATGGCACGGGTGAAGGCCGAAGTGGTGGCCGCATTTCAAAACATCTTTGAAGATCCATTAGAACGTTGAGCTTTAGCCATGGGGCGCGTGTTGCAACCCTGATTGATCGACAGCTTAAACTTGCAGCCCGTTGAACATGTTCAACGGGCTGTTTCTGTGTAAGACCTAAGAACCATCCGGGAGACTCTGGAAACTTGATACACTTCGGCATCATTTATCAAGGAGTTATCTTTATGCTTCGAGAACCATCCAAATTGAATCGCAGGGATTTCTTGAAATTGATGGGGGCCTTCGCGGGAGCAGCAGGGGCTTCAGTAGCGGTCACGGCTTGTGCGCCGGAGCAGGCTCCGGTTATAGACCCGACGCGCGCGGCATCCGTGGTGGCGAATCCGACTGGCATCCCGCCTGAGCCGGTGTTGCCGCCCGTTGCGCTGGGCATCATCGCATTAAATCGCATGGGCTACGGCCCACGCCCCGGAGACCTGGATGCCTTCAATGCCTTAGGCGCCACCGATGAGGAGCGCCTGCGTAATTATGTAACGCAGCAATTGAACCCGGATACGATCGATGACAGCGAATTCGAAACGCGTTATGCCGCCGCCGGTTTTGAGACCCTGCATAAGACGCAGGACGAACTATATGCCGACCATATTGCAAACAACCCCTACAACTCGAACGATGACACCTATTGGGATTGGTACAGCAAGCCCGCACACGAACTGGTGGACGCGACCTTTCTGCGCGCGGTATACAGCCGTAAACAGCTGGTCGAGGTGCTGGCGGATTTCTGGCATAACCATTTCAACGTCTACTTCTGGCAGGATGATGGTGTGCCTTTGCTGGTCTCGTATAACCGCGATGTGCTGCGCCAGCACATGCTGGGGAATTTCAGGCAGATGCTCGAAGCGGTGGCCACCCATCCTTCGATGTTGTATTACCTGAATCAGAATAACTCATCAGATGCCGGTCCCAACGAAAACTTTGCGCGCGAGCTCTTTGAACTGCATACGCTGGGTGCGGAGAATTACCTGGGCGTGCTCGACCCGGCGCTGGTGCAGAAGGATGCGAACGGTGTTGCAGTTGGTTATGTGGATAACGACGTGTACGAATCGGCACGTGCCTTCACTGGCTGGCGCGTGGACGATGACATTTACGAATACGAAGATGGCGTCGAAAAGACCGGGCGGTTCATCTTTTACAAACCCTGGCATGACCGCTTCAACAAATTGATCCTGGGCCGATATTTCCCCGCCGATGCGCCCGATATGCAGGATGGCCGCGACGTGCTGGACCTGCTTGCCAACCATCCGGGCACCGCGCGTTTCATCTCCCGCAAACTGGCCCGCCGCTTCATCGCCGACGAGCCGCCTGCTTCAGTTGTCGAGGCGGCTGCCGCCACTTTTATGGAGTTCCGCTCCGCGCCCGACCAACTCAAACGCGTGGTCGAGACCATCCTGCTCTCGCCGGAATTTCGCTCCACGTGGGGGGCGAAGATCAAGAGGCCGATCGAAGCCGCCATATCCATGATGCGGGCCGTCAACACCGACTTTACGCGCCTGCCAGGTGGCGTGGCCTGGATGTGCTCGATGATGGGACAACCGCTCTTTGAGAAGCGTTCTCCGGATGGATATGCCGATGTGAAGGAAGCCTGGGCGAATACCATGTCCATGTTGTATCGCTGGAACTTTGCCGTGGGCGTGACCGAAAGCTGGCTTAGCGACGAGGAGAAGCAGCGCTTCCTCAAAACGGATGTGGTGGCGCAAACCCCGCCCGATCTGCGCACTGCCGAGACACTCGCCGATTTCTGGATTCCCCGCCTGCTTAACCGTTCCATGTCGGCTGTGGACCGGGCCGCGGTGGTCATGGTCATGGCGCAGGAGTACGGCACGCAGGACGAACTGCCGCAGGACCATATCAACTGGGTGCTGCCTGCCATGGTCGAAGTGATCCTGATGAGCCCCGATTTTCAGTGGAAATAAGTCACCCCAGGGTGAAGGAGTATCCATGTCTACTTCAATGATTTCTCGCAGACAGTTTTTACAAGGTTGTTCCGCCGCCGTGGCCGCCATGGCCGGGGCGCGCTTGATGAACGTCGCATTTGCCCAACAGGGCAGCCCGACCGATACGCTGGTGGTGGTCTTTTTGCGTGGCGGCTGGGACGCCTTGAACGTTGTCCCGCCGCGGGATGGTGACGACCGCGGGTATTATGAAGCCGCCCGCCCGGAGATCAAGATCACCGATCTATTACCGTTGAATGACCAATTCGGCTTGCACCCCGCCCTGGCACCATTGCACGATCTGTATCAGGATGGAAAGATGGCCGTGGTGCATGCGGTGGGCTTGAACTACGACACGCGCAGCCACTTCGATGCGATGGAATACATCGAACTTGGAACGCCCGGCTCGAAGAGCACCACCTCCGGCTGGATCACGCGTTATTTACAGCAGACCGGTGTTTCAGCGATCCTACCGGCGCTTTCAACGGTGGGAGCCCCCTCGTCGTTGTTGAACTTTGTGCCGACCGTGAACTTGAACGACCCGGCTGAGTTCTCGCAATGGGATAATGGCCTGGCGCAAACTCAACAGCAGGCTCTGCGCCAGATGTACAATGGTGAGACCTTATTACACCGTGCCGGTCTGCGAACGTTGGAGGCCCTGGATATCGTCCACCCGCTGGTGGAGCAGGACTATGTGCCTTCCAATGGTGCGCGCTATGCAGAGGATGAGTTAAGTCAACAGTTGAAGACGGTGGCCCGGATGATCAAACTGGAGACCGGCCTGCGCGTAGCGACCGTGGATTATGGTGGTTGGGATACGCACGAGTACCAGAACGAAGGCAATGGCGGTTATCTGGCCGGGCAGTTGGGGAATCTGGCGAATGGTCTTTCGAACTTTTATCTTGACCTGGATTCGGGGTACAGCAACAACGTGTCGGTGGTGGTGCTGAGCGAGTTTGGGCGGCGGCTGGTGCAGAATGAAGATCGCGGCACGGATCACGGTCATGGCAATGTGATGTTCACGTTGGGCGGTGGGGTGAATGGGGGGCAGGTATATGGGGCGTGGCCCGGTTTGCGGAATGACCAGTTATATGACCATGCCGACCTGGCCATCACCACTGATTACCGGCAGGTGTTGAGCGAGTTGTTGTCACGGCGGTTGGGAGTCACTGATATTAGGGCGGTGTTCCCTGGGTTCGCGCCGGGTGGTGAGTTGGGGATCTTTCGAGGCGGGTGAACTGCCAGGGGAGATAAGGGTCATTAAACAGAAACAGGCTCCGGGTGAGAAAGAACCGGAGCCTGTCGCGTTTGAGCGGGGTTAGGCGCGGGATTCGGCGGTTGCTTTGACGGGGGCTTGATTGTCGCGTCTCCAGAAGAAGAAGACGGTGATGATATAGGCGAAGTAGGCGAACATTTCGGTGAGGGACGGGTTGCCGTTGTAGCCGAAGAGGGTGGTGAATAGTTGCCCGGCGATGGATTTTTCGTCGAGGACCATGTTGACATCCCAGATGTGTTCGACGACGGCGGG
>CAZJMZ010000057.1:0-13609 GCA_964547115.1 uncultured Anaerolinea sp.
AGCGTGACCAACGTCAACGGGATGAGGATGTAGAGCAGGACGCTGTTGAACAACGGCAGGGCATTGTGATCGGTCGAGTCGAGGATCAGGTAGGCCGTGTAAGCGACATAGTAAAAGAGGAAGAGCCAGCCTTCCCAGCGGGCGATCAACTTGCCGGTGAAGAAGATCGGCAGACACAGGATGGCCACCGCCAGCATCACAGGGATGTCGAACGCCTCTGCCGCCGCCGAAACGGGCAGCCCATTGGAGGCGACAACGCCGCTCAAGCCGAGCACAGCCAGGATATTGAAGATGTTGCTCCCGACCACGTTGCCCACGGCGATGTCACGCTCGCCCTTGATGGCCGCCGTGATGGATGTCGCCACTTCGGGCATGGAGGTGCCCGCCGCAACAATGGTCAGACCGATGATGAGCTCGCTGAGTCCCAGCCAGCGGGCGATGCTAATGGCGCTGTCCACGAGCCAGTTTGAGCCCTGCACGAGCAGCACAAGCCCTAGCACCACCAGTCCGATGTTGATGACCCAGGGCTTCCAGCCAGTCTCTTGCTTTGCGGCAAATTCCTGGGCGTACTCGTCCTGCACCGCTTTGCTCTCTTTGCGGCTTTGAATGATGAGGAAGGCCGTGTAGGCAATGATGCCTGCGAATAGCAACACGCCTTCCAGCCTGCTGATGACTCCATCCACCGACATGAAATACGTGATCAGCGAGACGCCGATCATGATCGGCACATCAAGGCGGATCAACTGTTGCTGCACGATCAGTGGTGTGATGACGGCCGAAATACCGAGGATAAAGAGCACATTGAAGATGTTGCTCCCCACCACGTTACCCACAGCGATATCGGCCTGCCCCGCCAGCGATGACTGCACTGAAACGGCCATCTCCGGCGAACTGGTGCCGAACGCCACCACCGTCAAGCCGATGACGAGGGGGGAGATGCCCACCTTCGCCGCCAGCCGCGAGGCGCCCCGCACCAGCCATTCCGCCCCTACGATCAGTAACACCAACCCCGCCACAAACATGATCCCGGTCATTAAAGTCATTGTCTCTCTTCTCCTTGGTATGTCTCGATACTGCGCATTGTAGCAAGGATTCAGCTGGCAGGCAATTTTTATGAAAAAAGTCTTATAAATCTCAGATATTGAGCGTCCGCTCAGTTGAGCTTGAGGCAACAACAGCCCGCTGATGCGAGTTTTACGTGTGCCTCTTGACAAATTAGAACACTTGTTCTAAACTCGACTTTGTCGTTGATTTTCCGTTCCAGTGTGTGACCCACCGGGTCACAGGAGGTTTCCATGAACCGTTCCTTCCCCAAACTCAGCATGCTGCCCCTTATCCGGCGCGCCGCCCTGAACCGCGGCCTGATCTTCGGCGGCATTATTCTTACCGCCCTGCTGGCGTTCGAGGTCTTCAATTACTCCAGCACGGCCTTTGCCCTGCAGGATATCCTTGGTGACCTGTCATTTGGTCCGTTCAAGTGGGCTACCATTCTCGCCATTGCCTTTTGCGGCATCGACTTTGCCGGCATCGCCCGTATCTTCACCCCCGAAAAGGGACGCGACGAACCCGCCGAGGTCTGGTACCTGTTCGGCGCCTGGTTGCTCGCTGCGGGTTTCAACGCCACACTTACCTGGTGGGGCGTCTCGGTGGCCATCCTCAAGCACAACGCCGAGGGCGGCATCCTGCTCGGGCAGCAAACCATGACCAGCATCGTGCCGATCTTCGTTTCCGGCCTGGTCCTGCTGATCCGGGTCTTATTGATCAATACCTTCTCGATCGCCGGGGAGCGCATCTTTAGCATGGCAGAGGAAAGCGCGGCCCAGGGTCAATACCAGCCCAAACCGGCCTACCGACCGGTGGCCGAATCCAACCGTGCGCCTGCTCCTGTGTATTCGCGGCCCGCGCCCAAGCCCACACCTGTGAATGTTCCACAGGCCGCTTACAGCGAACCGACCTATCACCCCATCGGCATGGCGGCGCAGTCGCAGAACAATACCAATCAATATACAAGGAGATGAGCCTATCGCCTAACCCTCTGTTTCCCGAACCAACCTCCTACAACTGAACATCCAAACACACACGCCGCGCTTTGCGCGGCGTGTGTTATATCTGCGTATGGGAGAAGTTGGATTGGAACTCGTGCAACGGCTTGGGGAATTTTCGGAACGGCCGGGGTTGAAAGACCGAGAAGAACAACAGCGGACGGTATCCCAGGCGGCGGAAGAGTGGCAGTGACAGTTCAGATGGAACGACGACCATCCGCTTCACGCCCACTTTGAGCGCTTCGGCGTGTGCCGCATTGACCAGCGTGGTGCCCAGCCGGCGCTTGCGGAAGTCCTTCATCACATACAACTGATTGAGATACCCCACACCGCGCGCCCTCGTCACCAACTGCACCCAGCCAACCGCCTGCCCTGCCTCTTTGGCATAGAAGTTATGGATCTCGCGGTCCCATAAGGTTTGTAAATGGATGCGTTCGCCTTCGGCGGTGAGATTGTTGTTGGCGGCTTCGGTGTGCTGGAGCATTGTCGCTTTGTGAACATGCAGGGGGATGGTGCTGACTGCCTGCGGCAGGCGAACCCCCAGGATCGGCGCGGTGCGCACGAACTCCATTCCCAGTTCGTTGAAATGCTCCTTGAGGCCGGGGGCGTTCGGTGCCGGGTGAAAGATGTTGACGATGTGCTTCTTGCCCTCCGGGATCGGATACTCGGCAATCGCATCGCTGACGGCTTGCAAGTCGCTGCTGAGGCCCAGGAACTCATAATGGAAGGACGCCACCGGCGCGTCGTTATAAATGGAAATGCCGATCGGACCGCGTTCTTCATAGCGGGTATTGTAGATGGTCTGATAGACGTGGTTATAGGAGGCGATCATCGCCTCCACAGCCCACCAGTTCTGGATATCGGGTCTCGGTTCGGTCATGTGGTTAAGACGCCCCCCGGAAAGGTTTGTTACCCGCTTTGTAACCTCGTGATTCAACTGCAACGAAACTACGGTTCGAGCGTGCTCTCGCCGTGAGCCAGTACATAAAAACTGCGCCCGCCATCGTGGATGAAATCGGTGATGAGGTAGCCGGAGGCAAAGGCCGTCTCGAAGATCTCGCGCGAAAAGAAGCGCCAGTCACGGGCAAGGGCGAAATCGGCTTCTTTGAGGGCGTTGAAATCGGAGGGAATCTCGGCGAGGGCCAGGCGCTCTGTCAGCGGGGAAAAATGCTCGGGTGGCTGCGGCAGGCCCGAGGGGAGGCTCTGAGGCGTGTAGAGGGGTTGCAGGTCGGCCTGGGAGAAGTTATCCAGCTTAAGCGCGCCGCGCGCCCGTTTGCCGAGTCGCCGTTCCACGCGCCGGGTATTAACCCACCAATCCACTTGAAAGCGGTCGGATGGCAGACCGGCGTTGAGGCCGTCGCGCATGTCGCCGTATTCTGAACGGCGATATGTGTTGCAGACCGCGCCAAGCTTGGCAATGTTGAGTCGCGCATTGCGACTCAACAACGGATCGTACGTCCATGTGACATGATCGAGGCCTTGATGCCGCACCATCTGCCATTGTGCACGCTTCAATACAAAGCCGAGGCCTGCATCGCGGTATCCGGGCCGGATGCCCATCATATGCGAACAATGCTTCGGGCGCGGACCGTCGGGCGTTGTATCGAGACCGGGAAAGCCGAAGACGAAGCCCACAAGTTGGCCGCTCGCGAACGCGCCGATGACCAGCCCGCCATTATGCACCGCCGCAATAAAGACATGCGCCGGAACGACATCGGTCTCGCTGCCGGGCCACACAGTGCGTTGCAGTTCTTCAACGAGCATCAGCTCTTCGGGCGTATCAAGAATTTTGATGATGGGTTCAGTCATGGGCGGCGGTCAATGCGGAAGTTTCCCCGCAGTCGTTTGGTGAGGCTGGCATACCATGGTTCGCGTTCAAGGTAGTGCAGGCGATAGGCAAAGCGCGCGGGCATGAGGCCGAAGGTGCGTGAGATGTTATCGACCGGGCAGGTGCGATTAACGGCAACGTAATCGAGCCAATAGGTGGATGCGTCGAAGCGGCTTGCCAGTGAATCGAGCAGTACGAACAGGCCACGCATGTATGGTGGTGAAACCGGCACCAGCAGGCGATTCGTATGGGTGACCTGCATCAGCGCCTCGAGTACCTGGCGCAGCGTGAAGTATTCGCCGCCGCCGATCTCATAGGTCTGGTTGATCGAGTCGGGGTGTTCGAGTGTCCAGATCAGGCAGGTGACGAGATCTTCAACCCAGAGCGGCTGGAGCAGGTTGCGGCCATTGCCGGGGATGGGCACAAGGCCGGGGAGCAGGCGCATCAACTCGGAGAGCGCGGTGGTGAAGCCGTCTTCCGGCCCAAAGACGATGCTTGAGCGGATGATCGTATACGGCACACCGCTCTTGCGGATGTGTTCCTCGGCGATGCCCTTGGCCTTGTGCACCGGGAAGGCTGAGGCCCGGTCTGCGCCGATGTGACTGAGAAAAATGAGGCGTTTGATCTCGGCCGCTGCCGCCGTTTGCGCCAAGATACGCGTGCCTTCGATATCTGTGGTGAACAGGTTGCCCTGCCGGCCGAGTGCGGCAGCGCTGGCCAGATGGTAGACCTCGTCCACGCCGCGCAAGGCAGCCCGGACGCCGCTCTCATCGTTGAGACTCACCACAGCCACTTCCACGGGTACGCCCTTGGGCAGGCGCGGTGATTTCGGCGAGGGGCGCAACAACACCCGCACCTCATGCCCGGTCTCGGTCAATTGCCGGACCAGCACCCGTCCAATGAACCCGGTGGCCCCGGTTACAAGAATCATGGGAAGGATTATACCCAGAGCACGAGGCTTTTTGATTTTTTGTTTAATGCTACAATACGCACGGAGATGAAACCCTATGGCCAAAAAAATCGATGGTGTTATTGAAGCAGTCCATTACAAGAACGGTCAGATCTTACATGTGCGTGCCTATGAGCGCCGCGGTGCAGCCTTTGGTGACCGTACCTTGATCGAGCGCAAAGACCTGCTTGAACGGTTGAAGAACGGCAAACAGTTCGTCACCGGCGTGCGCAAGGAATTCATGGCAGGCAGTTTCGATCACAGTGCGGCTGTGCAGGTGGTCACCCGCGACGGGCGCGACTTTATCGCCACCCGGGCCGACGCCGACCGTGACGACCTTGCCCCGGCCCCTGTCTTCTAACCATGATCAAGATCATCGACAAGACCCCTCTGGTGGATGCCAAGGGCAATCTCGGCTTTATACAGCGCGTGCAGGGCATGTTGCAGTTCGGCTTCAACTGGCCTGGCGAATTACAGGCCCAGAACGCCATCATCAAGTTCTTCGATAAACAACTCGAAAAGGGCTACACTCTCATTCGCAACGTCACGCTTGGGCAGAGCGGCATCATGATCCCCATCATCCTGCTTGGCCCCACTGGCATCTACGTGATCGAAGTCACCTACCTGCGCGGGCGCTATGAAGCCCGTGGTGAAAGCTGGAATGTGGAGTCTGGCAATGGCTATGCTCCCGCTCCGGTCAACCTGGTCCAGCGCACCATGCGCATGGCGCGAGCCTTGCAAGCCTTCATTGAGCGGCAGGGTGTGCATATCCCGGTGGGGGTGGAGCCGGTGCTCATTGCCGGGGATCCCGGCCTGCACATCGAGTCGAACCGGCCTGCCATCCGCGTCTTGATGATCGACGGCATCAAGGCCTTCGTCAGCGGGCTGGCGGGTGGGCGCTCTGTGCTCAATGGCATGCAGATCAACGACTTCACCGAGCGCATCCTCAACCCGCGCCCCAAACTGGATATGTCTGCGCCTCCGCCCCAGCCGGAGCCTGAACCCGAGCCGGACACCCAGCCTCGCGCCGCATGGGAGGATCTTTACAGCTGGAGCGAAGAGCCCGAGCCTGAGCCCGAACCGCAGACCGAAGTCTCACGTGCGCGCGCGATCTTCGATGCATCCAAAGATGCGCCGCCCCTCAACCCGAACGATTTTGCCTATGGCGATGACGATGCCTCCGCAGCCATTCCTGCCGTATCGCAACCGCAGGCGCCTGCCCGCAAGGCCGGTTCCGGTCCGCGCCCGAAACGCGTGATGGGCATGACCACCATCCAGTTGACCATCCTGGCCGGGTTGGCGCTGGGTGTGGTGTGCGTGCTGGCTGCGTTCGCGTACGTTGTTTTTATGTAATCGCTTTGAACCCCCATCTTTCGGTCATCATCCCCGCGCATAACGAGGAAAGCCGCCTGCCGGCCACGCTGGAAAAGCTCTTCGCCTTTCTTGGCACGCAGCCTTTTACCACCGAAGTGCTGGTGGTTGAGAATGGCTCCAGCGATGGCACACTGGCTGTTGCCCGCGCCTTCAGTGATTCTCACCCCAACCTGCGCGTGATCCAAAGTGATCGCGGCAAGGGTGCCGCTGTGCGGGCAGGCATGCTGGCTGCCCAAGGCACGTATCGCTTCATGTGCGATGCCGACCTCTCCATGCCTGTCGAAGAGATCGCCAGGTTCATTCCTCCCCAGCTGGCAGACTTTGATATCGCCATCGCCTCGCGTGAGGCGCCGGGCGCCATCCGCTTCAACGAACCGGCTCATCGTCACATCGGTGGGCGCGTCATCAACTTCCTCATTCAACTGTTGATCCTGCCCGGCCTGAACGATACCCAGTGTGGTTTCAAATGTTTCAGCGCCCGCGCTGCCGCCGAGGTCTTTGCCTTGCAGACCCTTAATGGCTGGTCGTTCGATATTGAAGCGCTCTATATCGCCCGCCGCCGTAGTCTCTCGATCCGCGAGATCCCCATCCACTGGTATTACGATGCCGACACCAAGGTTAGCGCGGTGCGCGATGCCATTCGCATGATCCAGGATATCTTCCACATCCGCGCCAATGCCCGGCAGGGGCGCTATGACCCGCATTAACCCCGACACACTGTTTGAAACCGAATTATGGAACAGCGGCCTCAAGCATGTGGCCGGATTGGACGAAGCCGGGCGGGGCGCCCTCGCCGGCCCGGTGTCTGTGGGAGCGGTGATCCTGCCCAACGACCCGCCGCTTCTCACGTCCGCCCTGGCCGGGGCGCGTGATTCCAAGCAGATGACTCCGCCTCAGCGGGAGCGGCTTGCGAATCAGATCCGGGAGGTGGCCCTGCATTGGAGTGTGGGCTTTGCCTCAGCCGAAGAGATCGACCTGCAGGGCATCGTGCGTGCCACCCGCCTTGCGGCCCTACGTGCCCTGCACCAATTCCCCATCCTGCCGCAATACCTACTCACCGACTTCCGCCTCGAACTGCCACAACTGGCCATTTCGCAGACCTCGCTCGTCAAAGGCGACGCGCACTGCCTGAGCATTGCCTGCGCCTCCATCCTGGCCAAGACCGAGCGCGATGCCATCCTGCGCGAACTGGGGACGCGTCACCCCGGCTACGGGTTGGAAAAACACAAGGGCTATGGCACCCAGGCTCATCGGTTGGCGTTGAAGCGGCTGGGGTTTTCATCCGTTCACCGCAAGACGTTTCAAGTCAAATAAAAACGCAGTCCCAAAAAACGGACTGCGTTTTTGATTCGGTGGTGAAGCACTATGCTTCGCTGCGCCGCAGGAAGAATTTGGTCACTTCCTCCGCGATGGCCGGCACGAGTGAGAGACCCAGCACCACGAGCCACTCTTGCAGGGAGGGCAGGTGCGTGTTGAAGATCGGCTGCAGGAACGGCACCGAAACCACCAGCACCAACAGGAAGATGGACAAGCCGACGGCGTATTGCATGTATTTGTTCGAGAATATGCCGATGGTGAAGACCGAAGCGCGTTCCGAGCGGACGGTGTACGCGCGGAAAAGCTCGCATAGCGAGAGGGTCATGAAGGCCATGGTCTCGGCGGTTTGCACGTCCACGCCGCGCCAGTCATGTTGCAGGATGTAGACGAGCGGGTTGACGCCCGCCGGGACGAACGCGCCCGCTTCGAGATGCCACAACAGACCGAACGAGAAGGCCGCCAGCACGGCGCCTGTCTGCGCAATGGTCTGGATGCCAATACCGATGCCCATGCTGCGATTGACGATGGGCTCGTTCTTGGCGCGCGGTTTGCGCTGCATCACGTCGGGGTCGCCTTTTTCGAGCGCGAGCGCGAGGGCGGGTGCGCCATCGGTGATGAGGTTGAGCCACAACAGTTGAATGGCGGTGAGGGGTGAGGGCAGGCCTGCCAGGGTGGCCAGGAAGATGATCATGATCTCGGCCACGTTCGAGGAGAGCAGGAAGAACACGAACTTGCGGATGTTCGCGTAAATGATGCGGCCCTGCTCAACCGCTGAGACGATACTGGCGTAGTTGTCGTCGGTCAGCACCATGTCGGCGGTCTCCTTGGCTACATCGGTGCCAGTGATGCCCATTGCCACGCCGATATCAGCGCGTTTGATGGCCGGCGCATCGTTGACGCCGTCGCCGGTCATGGCCACGATCTCATCGTTGGCTTGCAGGGCATCCACGATGCGCATTTTGTGCTCAGGCGAGACGCGCGCAAAGACATCGGTATCTTCGATCACCTGTTTCAGTTCGGCATCACTGATGGCATCAAGTTCGGCACCGGTTATCACCCTTTTGCCGGGGCGCAGGAGGCCGATGGTCTCGGCAATGGCGCGGGCTGTGTTGGGGTAATCACCGGTGATCATCACGGTGCGGATGCCTGCGCCTCGGGCCTCAGCAAGGGCGGGCTTCACTTCGGCGCGGGCGGGGTCGATCATGCCCACCAACCCCACGAAGACCAGGTCTTTTTCAAGGTGTTCGGTTTTGATATCTTCCGGGTTATCGGGTACGTCCTTTTCCACGCGGTAGGCCAGGCCCAGCACACGCAGGGCGTCACGAGTCATGGCGTCGTTGGCGGCCAGGATGCGCTGGCGACCGGCTTCATCAAGCGGGCGCGTCTCATCGTTCATGGCCTGGTATTGGGAGCACAGTCCCAGCACCACATCAGGCGCACCTTTGACAGCGATTACGTCCCAATCCTTCATCTTATTGTTCTGGAAGGGTGATGGGTCGGCGGGGTTGGGTGCGCTGACGTTGTGAATGGTGATCATGCGCTTGCGTTCCGAATCGAAAGGTACTTCGTTCTCGCGCGGATAGGCTTTGTCGATCTCGATGTGCAAGGCTCCGGCTTTGGCCGCGGCCACAAGTAGCGAGCCCTCGGTCGGGTCGCCCACGATGCGATAGGTCTGCTGGTCTTCGCTGGTGCCGGTAGTTTCGATCTCGGCGTCGTTGTTGAGCACGCCCAGCCAGAGCGTGGTCAAGACCGCGGGGTACTGCGCCACATCCACCACCCGGTCGGCCACCATGAAGTCGCCTTTGGGCACATAGCCGGTGCCGGTGACGTGGATGAACTGCCCGTCAGCCCACAGGCGCGTGACGGTCATTTCGTTCTGGGTGAGCGTGCCGGTCTTGTCGGAGCAGATAACGGTGGCCGAGCCGAGTGTCTCGACCGAGGACAGTTTGCGGATGAGCGCGTGGCGTTTGATCATCTCGCGCATGCCGAGGGCCAGTGCAATGGTCACCACGGCGGGCAGGCCTTCGGGCACGGCGGCGATGGCGAGGCTGATGGCGATGATGAAGACTTCGGTGATCTCCGGCGCGAATTCACGCAGGTAGTCCAGCGGGCCGGTGAACAACGCGGAAATGTTCGTGGAGTTGATGAGCGCAACGATAAAGACAATGGCCACCAAAAACAGTGAAGCCACGCTCAGTGATTTGCCCAACTGGTCGAGGCGGCGTTGCAGGGGCGTCTCTTCGGCTTCGACGTTCTGAAGCATGGTGGCGATCAGGCCGAGTTGCGTGCGCATGCCGGTGCTGGTGACCACGCCGCGCCCGCGTCCATATGAAACGACCGTGCCCATGAATGCAGTGTTCCTGCGGTCGCCGAGCGGCACGTCCCGCTCCAGCACTTTGGCGGCGTTCTTTTGCACGGGGAGCGATTCGCCGGTGAGCGAGGCCTCCTCCACACGCAGGTTCACAGCTTCGAGCAGGCGGATATCGGCGGGAACAAAATTCCCCGCTTCGAGAAAGACCAGGTCGCCAGGGACCAGTTCGGCGGCGGGGATGGATCGGCGATGTCCATCGCGCAGGGTTTGGGCATCGGGGGCGGCGAGTTTTTTCAGGGCGGCCAGGGCTTCTTCGGCGCGGCGTTCCTGCACGATGCCCAGTACGGCGTTCAACACCACAATGGCCATGATCGCCGCGGCTTCCACATAATCGCCCAGCAAGGCCGAGATGACCGACGCCACGATCAGCAGGATCACCACGAAATTGTTCAACTGCTCCCACAGCATTTGCAGGAAGCCAGGACGCGGCGCCTCCTGCAATTGGTTGGGTCCGTATTGTCTGAGGCGACTCTCCGCCTCAGCCTGGGAGAGGCCGTGCTCCTGCACTTGTAAATGCCGGAGGACTTCCTCCCGATGCAGGGCGTGCCAATCCTGGTCCTGGGGTGCGGGGTTGGTTTCAATGTGCATGCAACGACTCCTGAGTGGGTTGCGATGAGGGGACCAATAAAAAAGACCACCACACCGGTTGTTGTGGTGGTCTTGCCAACGCAGTAAAGCGCATGGATCGCCGATGGCGCGCGGGGCGCACCAATGGGTTGACGACGGTCCATTGGCGCCGGGTCTTGCTTGGATGAATCAGGCGCCACGGCTACTCCCCATCCGTTTTCAGTGTACTCCTCCTGCAAACGGACTGTCAAGCAAAAGCTGTTCGCTAGGATAAGGCTTTTTCCATCCAGACCAGATGCGTGGTGCCGAGATGTGGCGCAGGGATCCCGGCGATCTTGAAGCCGGAGCGGGTGAAGTAGTCGGTGGCAGTGACGCGCGCCAGCGTCCCCAGGGTCTTAAAGCCATGTTCGCGGGCGCGGGTCTCAACAGCGCCCAGCAGCAGGTGGCCGACGCCCTTGTGCTGGTGTTCGGGTATCACCGCCAAATGCGAGATGTGCCCAACGCCCGCAGATTTTTCATAGAGTTTGGCCACGCCCACCACTTCGCCCTTTTCGGTGACCGCCATGAAGTGTTCGCTGATGGGTTCGTAATCGTCCTTTTCGGTGCCTTTGGGGTGCCCCCACGGTTCGCGCAGGACCTTGTAGCGCAGGGCATAGTAGGCTTTGAAGTCGTCGTGGGTGACGGGTGTTTTTATGGTGTACATGCTTCCCTCCAATTATTCGGGTGCCGTGGTGGAGCGCGGCGTGAAGACAAGGCCGATGGCGCGGAACAAGCCGCGGATGGGTGCCAGCAACCAATCCACCAGCTCGTTGGTAATGCCGATGCCTTGCGCCAGCCAGGCCAGCACAAAGCGGAAGCGCTGCAGGAACGGGCTGTGTGCATACACCACCGAAAGAATGAGGATCGAGGCCGAAATGCCAAAGCGGGTCAGGTCGCCGATCTCAAGGCCCCAGACCTGTTCAAGGATGAGCTCGATGCCGATGGTGAAGACCAGCACGTAGGCTGCGGGTTTGAGGATGGGTTCACGCGTGACGGCATAACTGAAGATGCCGGCCGCGAAGCGCATGGTGAGAATACCGATGCCAACGCCCAGCATCACCACCCATAACAGGTCCGAGAGCGAGACCGCCGCCACTACGTTATCGATGCTGAATACCAGGTCGGTGATCTCGACGGTGAGCACGGTGGCCCAGAAGGAACGGGGCACAATGGGCTTGATATCCTCCCCATCTTCGCCGCCCGCGACCGCCATGTCTTCGAGATTATCGAACGCCAGATGGATGAGGTAAGCCGCGCCGACCAGCTTGATCCACGAGTTGTGAATGAGAAAACTGGTGAGGAAGAGCATGGCACCGCGGCCCACATAAGCCCCCAGCAAGCCCACACGTAAAGCTGCCAGGCGCTGGTCACCCAGCAATGGGTGCAGCCGCTCACCGAGGCCTTGCAAGGCCTTGGGCCAGGGAATGGGTTGGTCATCAGGCAGGGGGGAGACGAGGGCACCGATCACTGCAGCATTATCAATGGACAGAATGCCCTCGAGGAAGATCAATTGCAGGACAATGATGACGACCGGCAGGATTTCGTTCATGGAAGCTCCGATAATGTGTTGTGGAAATAATACAGACCGTCACACCTCCGCGACGGTCTGTCCATGCTCCAAGGCAGAAGTCTACGCCCCGGATGGTAACCTGTCAATGTGATGAAAAGCCTGTTTGTTCACGCCGCAGGTTCGATGCGCGTCCCCGCCGGGATGAGCGTATCCTTGGCAATGACCACAATGCCATCACGCACATAATACAGCTCGTGGTCAATATCCTTATCGTTGGGGAACTTGCGAATCACCACGCCATCGCCGATCTGCACGTTCTTATCAAGGATCGCCGATTCGATGTGGCAATTCCTCCCAATGCCAATGGGCACCTCGGCGTGTTTCTTGGGTGTGTAATAATCGGCGCCCATCACGATGCTGTCCTTGATGACGGTCCCCTCCGAGATCTGGCTGCGGATGCCGATGATCGAATGGGTGATCTCGGCTTTGCGAATGCGGCTGCCCTCAGCGATCAACACATCCTGCAATTTGCTGTCTTCCACGATCGAGCCGGGCAGAAAACGCGCATGGGTATAAATGGGCGCTTTGGGGTCGTAGAAATTGAACGGCGGGTTCTGGCTGGTCAACTTTAAGTTTGTGTCATAGAACGAGCGGATCGTCCCAATATCCTCCCAATAGCCATCGAAATCGTAGCCCACCACCTTGTGCAACTTAAGCGCTTCAGGGATGATATCGCCACCGAAATCGTGATAGGTCGGGAAGTTCGTCAACAGGTCCACCAGCACACTGGTCTTGAAGATGTAAATCCCCATTGAACCCAGGAACGGCCGCTCCTCATCATGCGCACGGCTGACGAATTTTTTCTGGACTTCAGGGTCTTTGGGCTTTTCAACGAACGCCGAAATGCGACTATCTGCCTCGACCTTCAGGATCCCGAACCGGGACGCTTCGCCTCTGGCGACGGGTTGAACTGCCACGGTTACATCGGCCTGTTTCTCCCAGTGGAACTGTGCCATCTCGCGATAGTCCATGCGGTAGAGATGGTCGCCTGCCAGAATAAGCACATATTCCGCACCCGTGGCCTGGATCTCGAACAACTGCTTGCGGACGGCATCGGCCGTGCCCTGGTACCAGTCCGCGCTTTCGGGGGTCTGTTCGGCAGCCAGGATCTCCACCCAGCCGGTGTGGAACACGTCAAAGTTATAGGCTTGGGAAATGTGGCGGTGCAGCGAAACAGAATTGAACTGGGTGAGGATCGCCACGCGATAGATCCCCGAATTGATGCAGTTGCTGATGGGAATGTCGATCAGCCGGTATTTCCCCGCGATCGGCACGGCCGGCTTCGAACGCATGGCGGTGAGCGGGTGCAACCGCGACCCGCGCCCGCCTCCCATGATAATACCCAGTACATCATTCATTGACGGCATTGGAGAACCTCCGGTGTGCAGGGATGATGCCAGCGTGCGGCTGAAGGGTATTATCTCTTAAAACCCAAAAAGCGGCGGACCTTCGACGCGAAGAACACGAACGGGTAAGCCAGCAGGATCAACGTGTCGATCAATACGAAGATCAGGGATAGTTTCATCGCGCACCTCCAGTTAAGTCTACGCTA
>CAZJMZ010000058.1:0-13400 GCA_964547115.1 uncultured Anaerolinea sp.
ACAAGATCATCCGCGCCATCACCTGCGGCGAAACGTACATCGGCATTATGAACCTACCCAACATCGGGCAAATTTCCAACCTACCCAAAGACTCAGTGGTCGAAACCTACGGCGCAATCGACTCAACAGGCGCACATGTCATCACATATGGCGATGTCCCTGCTGGCGTGCAAAACATTTTGCAAAAACATATCTCAAATCAAGAGATGACCGTCCAAGCCGCGCTGACGGGTGATAGAAATCTCGCCTTGCAAGTGTTGCTCAACGACCCGCTCTCCAGCCGCCTGACCATTGCACAAGCGCGTCAACTGCTGGATGAAATGCTGGAAGCCAACAAACAATACCTGCCGAAATTCTTCAAACACTAACTTGAAACGTGACACCTTGAACATAAACCCTGTAGCTTCCCGTTCCTCCGTTTGGCTTATGCGTATCTACTACCTGCTCTGGACAGGCGCAGGCGGATTCATATTCCCCTTCATCAGCCTCTTTTATGCCGATCGCGGCCTCAGCGGCACACAAATGGGCTGGCTCGGCACGATCGGCAGCCTGGTGGCGCTGGTCAGCGCCCCTTTCATTGGCAGGATCAGCGATCGTACCTCTCATCCCCGGCGCGTTCTGCAGGTCTGTCTCATCGGTTCGGGCGTACTTAACCTGTTGCTCAGTCAACAACACTTGTTCGGTTGGATGGCACTGATCGTGGCGATCGAATCCTTCGTCGGCGCACCCATCTACCCGTTGTCTGATGCGCAGGCCCTTGCCATCTCTGACGAAAAACAAGGCTTCGGTTCCATTCGCTTGTGGGGCTCATTGGGCTGGGCGATCACAGCTTTTATGGGCGGCTGGATGGTCAGCCGTGCGGGGCTCGTCTCTGTCTTCTATGGATACGCCATCCTCTACGGACTCTGCATCCTGGTGATCGGACGCATCGCCACAAACCCGAAGCTGGCTTGGCATTCCGAAGAGCCTCATCCACCCCTGGGCATGGTCTTGCGTTCCCTCGTCAAAAGCCGCGCCCTCCTTGGGTTGATGATCGCTCTGGCGGTCTTCTGGCTCGCCAATCTCGGACGCCACCAATTTGAGACGTTATACATGCAACAACTGGGCGCAAGCGAGCAGGTGATCGGCTGGGCCTACACCTACCCGGCCCTGATGGAACTCCCGCTCATGCTCTGGGCCGACAAACTCATCCACAAGTATGGCGCGGGCAGGTTGTTCTCATTCTCCATCCTGCTCGAAGCGCTGTCACTGGTCGTTGTGGTCCTGTTCCCCTCACTGGCTTCCATGCTGTTCCTGCGGGCCGCAAGTGGCGTGTACTATAGTTTTTACGCCATTGCCTCCGTCGCTTACACCGTCGAAAACGCCCCCGAAGGGCAGGGCGCCACCATCCTCTCGCTCTATTACGTCACGCTCACCGCCATCATTTCATTGAGCATCTCCCCGCTCAGCGGACTGGTCTACGACAAGTTGGGAGCCTATCCACTCTATATCATTGCCACCTTCGGAACGTTCATCACCTGGGTGGTTTTGGTCATATCACAAAAGAAATCCAAACTCTCACAACCGATACAAACAATCTAAAACAAGGAGAACATCATGTCTGAATTAGCGATCCTAGGTGGAAGCAAAACCCGCACAGAACCCTACCCCGCCTGGCCGGTGTGGGATCAGCGCGATATCGACGCCGTCACAGAAGTTATCAAATCGGGGCGCTGGGGTGGGTATCCGTATCCGGGGCCAAAAACAGCCGAGTTGGCAAAGAAGTTTGCCGAGCTGCAGGGCGGCGGCTATGCTGTACCCATGACGAACGGCACCATCACCATGGAAGTGGCCTTGCGCGCCGCGGGCATTGGCTGGGGTGATGAGGTCATTGTGCCAGCGTACACGTTCCAAGCCACCGCCTCAGCCCCGATGGGCGCCGGAGCCATCCCGGTCATTGTGGATGTGGACCCGAACACCTACTGTCTCGACCCCAAGGCCGCCGAGAAAGCCATCACACCGAAGACCAAAGCGATCATCCCTGTGCATCTCGGCTCGAACATGGCCGACATGGACGCCATCATGGCCCTGGCAGAGAAATACAACCTGATCGTCATCGAAGATTGCGCGCACGCCCACGGCGCAAAATGGAACGGCCAGGGCGCAGGCACGATCGGTCACTTCGGCTCGTTCTCACTGCAATCATCCAAAACGCTTACTTCCGGCGAAGGCGGCATTTTATTGTGCAAGTCTCCCGAACACGCAGCGCTGGCGGCTTCGATCATCGACTGTGGGCGTCCGCATGCGTTGGGCGGCGGCGGAGAGGATTACGAGAACGGGCTCGCGGTGCAGGGCGGTAATTTCCGCATCAGCGAGTTGCAGGCAGCAATGGCCCTGGTGGGCATCGAACGCTTCCCGGCGCAGGCGAAGCAACGTGAAGAAATGGCCGCCTACATGGACGAATCCCTGAGCGAGATTCCCGGTGTGCGCGTGCTCAAACGGGATGAACGCCATACAACCCGCTCCTTCTATCGCTACATCTTTGCCATTGATCCAAAAGAATTTGGTGTGGAACACGATGTGCTATGCGGCGCGTTGGATGCTGAAGGCATCGACTGCTGGACCGGCTACGCGGCCATGCACAACTATGACCTGTTTCAACCGCAAAAATCCAAACTGGCCGTTCCGAATGCCTTCCCGGAATATTTTGATTTCTCAAAGATGAACCTGCCCGAAGCGGCACGTGCCTGTGAGCACGAAGCCGTCTGGCTCGATGAGGCGATCTTCCGCGATGGGCCAAAAGGCGTGGATGATGCCGTGGCCGCGCTCAAGAAAATTCAAAAGAATGCCGCCGAGCTGAACAAAGCCGCAGAGGAGCTGAGAAAACAACACGGCAGATAGAGGAAGCGCCATAAATTGACAGCCAGCGTCTTCTCGGGTATCGTTCCCGTTGCCTCACCATGTCCAACCTCACCGACGAAGCCGCCCTGCTTGCCGCCTTGCGCGCCGGAGAAGAATCAGCGTTCGAACAGCTGATCGGGCAGTATCATGCGTCGCTGGTGCGGGTGGCGGGGCTCTTCGTCCAGGATGAGACCGTGGCCGAGGAACTGGCCCAGGAGACCTGGCTGGCTGTCTTGAGGGGTGTATCCACTTTTGAGGGGCGTTCCAGCCTCAAGACCTGGCTGTTCACCATTCTCACGAATAAAGCCAAAACTCGCGGACAGCGCGAAGGCCGCGCCATCACCTTCACCGACCTGGATGCCGCGCCGCTTCAGACTCAGCCGGCAGTTGACCCGGCCCGCTTCAACCCACCCTCCGCTGAAAATTTTGCCGGCCACTGGGCCGATGGCGCCGAACCCACCTCCTGGGATGACCTGCCTGAAGAGCGCCTGCTCGCACAAGAGACCCTCAACCTCATTCAAACGACCATCGCCAGCCTGCCCGAAAGCCAGCGGCTCGTCATCACCCTGCGGGATGTTGACGAGCTCTCCTCCGCTGAGGTCTGTAATGTTCTGGGCCTTACTGAGACCAATCAAAGGGTTCTGCTGCACCGCGCCCGGGCCCGGGTGCGCCAGGCATTGGAATCCTATTTGCAACCGGAGAATTGATGGAAGCCCCATTAACCTGCCAGGAAATCGTCGAACTCATTACCGACTATCTCGAAGGCGCGCTCACTGAAACCACCCGCCAGCAAGTGGACCAACACCTGGCTGGTTGTGAAGGCTGCACCCACTTCGTGGAGCAAATGCGCCAGACCATTCAACTCACCGGGCGCTGGCCTGAAACGCCATTGACCCCGCAACAACAGGCCGACCTGTTGCAACTCTTTCACGGCTGGAAGAAAAGCCAAACTTAAAGCGCCCTGCACAACGCACGGCGCTTTTTGTAACGATTTTGGGCCTGCAGGGGACTACACCAAAACCCATTTCACAGTACAAGCATTGGAGGCTTGCATGACCGAACCGACCATCACCGTCTACGGCGCCTATTGGTGCCCCGATTGCCGCCGCGCCAAGAAATTCCTTGGCGAGCAATTTGTCCCCTACCGCTGGGTGGATATCGAGCAGGACAAGGCTGGCGAAGCGTACGTGCTGCAGAAGAACAACGGCAAACGCATCATCCCTACCATCGTGTTCCCTGACGATTCATTTCTTGTCGAACCGTCGAATGCCGAATTGGCCCAAAAACTTGGGCTGAAGACCGAGGCGCAAAAGACCTACTACGACCTCATCATCATCGGCGGTGGCCCGGCAGGCCTCACAGCCGCCATTTATGCCGCGCGTGAAGGCGCCGACACCCTGCTGATCGAACGCTCAGGGCTGGGCGGGCAGGCCGGTATTACGGTGGGGCTCGATAACTTTCCCGGTTTCCCCGAGGGCATCAGCGGGCAGGAATTCGCCGAGCGCGTGACCAAACAAGCCAAACGTTTTGGTGTGGAAATTCTGCAAGCTGTGGATGTGGAACGGCTCGAGATGGAAGCGGGCTATCATGAGGTCTACACGTCCGATGGCCGGCATTATCACTCGCGCGCTGTGTTGATCGCCACAGGCGCATCGTACCGGCGGCTCGAAGTGCCTGGCGAGGACGATTACATCGGAGCAGGCATCCACTTTTGCGCCACCTGCGACGGCCCGTTCTACAAGGGCGCCAAAGAGGTCGTGGTGGTGGGCGGCGGCAATTCAGCCGTGGAGGAAGGCCTGCATCTCACCAACTTTGCCGAGCAGGTGACCCTGCTCGTGCGCGGCGACCGCCTCACCGCCAGCCAGATCGCCATCGATAAGGTCAACGAACCCACCTCCCGCGTGCAGGTGAAATACAATGTCATCGTCGATGCGTTCGAAGGGCAGGAATCCAAACTCAAGGCCATCACCTACCACTACAAGGACTCCAACCAGCCGGAGACGCTGCATCCCGCCGCCGCTTTTATCTTTATCGGACAACAGCCCAACACGGGCTTCCTCAAAGGTTACGCGGCCATGGATAACTACGGCTTCCTGTTGACAGGCCACGATCTGACTCATGACGAGCCTGCTTCAGGCCATCAGCCTTTGCCCTTCGAAACGAACATCCCCGGGTTGTTCGTGGCGGGCGATGCGCGGCATGGCAGCACCAAGCAGGTGGCCTCGGCCGTGGGCGAAGGCGCGGCGGCTTCGATCTCCATCCGGGAATTTTTACGGAGCCGGTAACTCTTTGAGCAGGCAAGCGGCGCGGGCTTCACCTTCCGCGCCGCTTTTTCAGTGGAAGAGCTTCAGGTTGTCCTGAAGCAGGCTGGGGGCGTGTGAAGCGGGCTATCCATCCGGACAGGCAAGGCTTGTCCAAAGTCTAATGTAGGTAAGGGCATTTCGGCGTAGACTGAATACAGTTCTGTAGAACTGTCTCGCCGGGATGCATGCTTTGTGTCGCAACGCGGGCGGGCTTTCTGCGTAAGGAAATATGCACACCGGTGACCAGATTGCGGTGCCGGGCAGCATTCAATTTTTGAAAGGAGCATGTTATGCAAACCAATCGTTCAAATGGCGGTGCCTTGATCTTTGGCACCCTGCTGATCGCTTTCGGCCTGCTTTCATTGGCCGATAATGTCTTCCGCGGCTGGAATTGGGGTTGGCTGTGGCCGATCTTCGTTATTTTGTTCGGTGGGATGTTCTTCCTCGGCATGTTCGCCGGTGGCAAGGGTCTGGCTGGGCTGGCCATCCCCGGTTCGATCATCAGCGGCATTGGTCTGGGCTTGTTGTATCAGACCATCACCGGGCGCTGGGAGGTCATGTCGTATTTCTGGACCATGATCATCCTGTTCGTGGGGATCGGCATTTATATTATGGGTTGGTATGGCGGCGATATTGGCCAGCAACAATCAGGCAAAGGCGTGATGAAAGTAGGGTTGATCCTATTCATCATCTTTGGCTCGTTCTTTGAGGCCATCTTCTCTTCGCTCAGCAGCTACATCTTCCCGATCCTGCTTATCCTGCTGGGCTTGTATCTGGTCGTTGCCCGCTCAGGCCTGCTTGGCAAAAGCAAACCGGCCTCCGACTCCATCACACCACTGCAATAAACACTTGAAAGGAAATAATCTCATGGAACGACCACGCTCCATCTTCGGTCCCCTATTGCTGATTGCCGCCGGAGCCATCTGGCTGCTTGTCAAAGCCGGGACCATTCCCGCCGCCAATCTGTGGGCGCTGACCTACATCTGGCCCTACCTGCTGATCATGGCGGGTATCGGGCTGATCCTGCGCCCGTATTTCAAATACACCAACCTCCTGCTCGATGTGCTCATTATCGGTGGCCTGTTCATCGCCATTTATAAGGCAGACGCGCTGGGTTGGTCTGGGCCGTCTTCGATCATCACCATCGATGGTAATAACGACCTCTACATCGGTCCCGCCGACCCCGGCTCGGGCAAGGTCATCACCGAGAGCCGCACGGTCAAAGGCTTTGACGGGGTCGAAGTCAGTTACCCCGCCAAGGTGGTCATCACCCAGGGCAAGAGCGAAACGCTAAAGCTCGAAGGCGAAGATAACGTGCTGCCCGGCCTGCGCACCGAAGTACGGAACGGCACGTTATATATTGACTACAAACCAAAAGATGGAAAACGCGTCAACGCCACTGAGGCGGTCGTCATCACCATCGTGGTCAAGGACCTGCACGCTGTGAACTTTGAAAGCGCAGGCAAGCTGATCCTCACGGGTATCCAGTCAGACGACTTGAACGTCTCTGTCAGCGGTGCAGGTAACCTGGAACTGAACGATATTGACGTCAAGAATCTTTCAGTGAACCTGAGCGGTGCGGGCGATATGTCGGCTTCGGGGGTTGCCGACGACCTGAACGTGACCATCAGCGGGTTTGGTGGCTTCAATGGCGAGGACCTGCACAGCCAGAGCGCCAATATTGACATCAGCGGCGCAGGCAGCGCCACCACCTGGGTGGACGATACGCTCAACGCCCAGATCTCCGGCGCAGGTTCCATCACCTATTACGGCAAGGCCAACGTCTCCAAACAGGTGAGCGGCCTTGGCAGCGTCTCACACGCCGGTGACAAGTAAACATTCACGATCAAAAAACATCCCCGTTATCGGGGATGTTTTTTGATTCAAGCCAGAACTTTTATTTGCCCAGCAATTCGTCATATTTCCGGCGCGCTTCACGGATATCATCCCACATCTGCGCCTTGGGCGAGCCGGGTTCCTTTGAGGGGTTCCGCAGCAGGTAGGAGGGATGAAAGATCGGCATGATCCAGCGTCCCTGTTGCTGGAACCACTGCCCACGCAGGGAGGTGATGCCGGTCTTACCCAGGATCGACTGGCTGGCCACATTCCCGGTCAACAACATGATAAGTGGGTCCACCAGACGAATGATTTCCTGCACATACGGCCGGTAATACTTGATCTCTTCATCGGTCGGCTTGCGAAACGACTTGCCTTCCTCTCCGGGCGGCAGTCGAAAGACCGAGTTCGTGATGTACACATCCTGTTCGGGATTGAACCCGCCTGCTTCCAGGATCTTATCGAGCAATTGACCGGCGCGGCCTACGAACGGCTTACCCTTGATATTCTCCTCAGGGCCGGGCGCTTCGCCCACTACCAGCACCCGCGCCTGCGGGTTGCCACGGCTGATGACGATATTCGTCCCGGCATTGGCCAGCGGGTCGTTTTTCATCTGTCGCATTTCGGCGAACAGGTCTTCGAGCGAAGCATATTGCATGGGTTGTGAACTGAACAAATCGGCTTGGGGCATGATTAACTCCTCAAGCCAGATTGTACCGTACACTCCGCCTCTTATCAGAAAGAGTGGCTGGTACCTGTTCGAGAGGCTGCATCCGCTCTGGGAGCTGGTATCAGCCTCCGCCTGAGACAGGCTGCGCTGGTCCGCGATCGAACAAACCATCCTTCCCAGGTAAAGTCATCGGCGTTATATTCAACGACTATGACCACCTCAACTCCCACTTCCTATATTGCGCATCTTGAATGTTCCGGCTGCGGCACGCTTTATTCCGCAGACGAGGTGCAAACGTTTTGCGGTCAGTGCCAATCGCCTTTGCTGGCGCGCTATGACCTATCAACAGCGCGCACCCATGTAGACCGTGATGCACTCACCCATCGCGCCAAAGGCATGTGGCGCTGGCATGAATTATTGCCAGTGAAAGACCCGGCCAATTTTGTCTTTCTGGGGGAAGGAGATACAGCCCTGCTCCGCCTGGATAACCTGGGAAAACAACTGGGCATGCCCGCCTTGTATGGGAAGGATGAAAGCTCCAATCCCACAGGATCGTTCAAGGCCCGGGGACTGGCTGCGGCCGTCTCCTGCGCGAAAGAACGGGGCATTCGCAAAGTGATCATCCCCACCGCGGGGAATGCCGGGGGCGCCATGGCCGCATACGCCGCGCGTGCCGGTCTGCAGGCCGCGATCTACATGCCCAAAGATACGCCGCGCGCCAACATGGAAGAAAGCCGCATCACCGGGGCCGAGGTGATCCTTGTGGATGGCTTGATCAGCGATGCCGCCAAGCTCGTAGGGGTACGCGCCCGGGAAGAAGGCTGGTTCGACCTTTCCACCTTTAAAGAGCCTTATCGCACCGAGGGCAAAAAGATCATGGGCTATGAACTCGCCGAACAACTGGGCTGGCAGTTGCCCGATGTGATCATTTACCCCACGGGTGGCGGCACCGGCTTGGTGGGAATGTGGAAAGCTTTTGCAGAACTGGAAGCCCTCGGCTGGTTACAACAGACCAAGCGTCCGCGCATGGTGGCGGTGCAGGCTGAGGGTTGCGCGCCGGTGATCAAGGCCTTTACCGCCGGTGCAGAGGCCTGCGAATTTTGGAACAACGCCAGCACACTGGCATCCGGCCTGCGAGTGCCAAAAAGCTTCGCTGACCGGGTGATTCTGAAAGACCTGCGCGAAAGTCAGGGGACCGCAGTGGCGGTCAGCGATGACGAGATCGTACAGGCCCAACAGGAGCTGGGTTCTGCTGAGGGCATCTTTCCCGCACCGGAAGGGGCCGCCACCCTGGTGGCCTGCAAAAAATTACTGCAACAAGGCTGGCTCAGTCCACAGGAAACCGTGGTGCTCTTCAACACCGGCACCGGCTTGAAGTATCTCGATTAGCACACTGGCACCCGCACCTGCGCCAGCACATATTCCACCATCCTTTGTGGAATGTTCACACCGGTGGTGGCGATGCTGTTGCGGAATTCCATGGTGTGATTGATTTCGTTGATGGTCAGGCCGTTCTCGGTTTCAAACAGGTCGAGCGCCAGCAACCCGCTGCCCACCGCATGCGCGGCTCGCTGGCACAACTCAGCGATCTCATCTGTGACCGGACAATTTGTCGCCACACCACCGCGGGCTGTGTTTGTGATCCAATTTTCGGAGGAGCGATAAATTGCCGCGATGCACGTCTCCCCCACCACGAACGCACGGATGTCGCGCCCCGGCTTGTTGATGTATTCCTGAATATAGAATACCTGATGATGGACTCCCAGGGTGGCCTTATGCTCGATCAACGTCTCGGCCATTTCACGATTCTCGATCTTGGCCAGCAGACGTCCCCACGAACCAACGACCGGCTTCATCACGCACGGATAACCCATCGCTTCGATCGCCCTTAGGGCTGATTCTTCATCAAAAGCCATCAGCACCCTGGGAGTGGGAATCCCCTCCCGCGCCAGGATCTGACTCGTAACGTATTTATCTCCGCACCGTTCCGCCACGGCAGAGGGATTCACCACCGGTACGCCGTGTGCTTCGAAGATGCGCGAGATGTACAGCCCGCGTGAATACGAAATGGATCGCTCGAACAGCACATCAATTTGCTCCGGCAGTTGATTGATATCGAAGAACATGTCGCCGTCATTGATGCGGACAACTTCCACATCCGGCTGTTTTTCAAACTCTTCCAACAGGTATTTCTCTTCCGCACGCAGGCGGGTGTACAAAAAGCCGACTCGGGTCATGGTTGCACTCCTTATGCATAATAAAAAACGCCCTCCGGTTGCGGAGAGCGTTTGGGTCAACAGGCAAATGCACGAACAACGGGATGTTATCGTTTGCCCTTCAACCAAAAGCAGCCCAGATCCGACAACCGTAGTTGCAGATCGGGCATGCGCTTGGACTTGGTTTCACGACAAATGAACATTGGGCGGTATTCTACTACGCTCGAACCCCATGTCAACCTTTGCAAGAGTACCCATTTGGAGCAAATAATTCACAACACAAGTACCCGTATGGGTAGTGGCAATTTGTCTGGCATTCCGTATGATGGGGAGAATTTAATTCCGTTCAAAACGTCGCGCAGGTGTCAACGCACATCTGCATTCTCAAGGCACCTGCGGGGCGAACTCTTACACAACGAGGTGCCACATGTCGAATCCCACATCCCAACCCGATGCATTCCGCTGGCTCACCGCCGCCGATACCCGGACCTGGCTCGATGAACGCGATGCGTGCGCATTGGTCGCCGCCATACGCAAGAATGGTGAAGCCACCCATGGCAACCTCAAACGCGCCCTCGCTGCCTTGAGCATCATGGGGCATCGCAGCGGCGAAGTGAATGGCGAAGGCGATGGTGTGGGCGTGCTCACCGACATCCCGCGTTTGCTGTGGGCACAAGCCCTGGAACAAGAAGGCAAACCCGGCTGGCTGGCCGAAGACCGCCGTTTCTTTGTGGGGCATCTGATGATCCCCAACACCGAAGCTAACGTTGCCGAAGTCAAAGCATCCATTCTCAAACTTCTACAAGCCAACGGCATCGACCTGCTCCTCGACCGCCCCATGCAGACCCGCCCGCAAGCCCTGGGCAAAATGGCCCGCCAGCAGGTGCCGCATCTCTGGCAGATCGCAGGCGTCGTCCGGCAGGGACCGCTCGAGCACATCGAACGCGCACTCTTCGACCTGGCCCTACAGATCGAAGCGACCACCAGTGTCAGCGTGGCTTCACTTTCGAGCAATGTCGTGGTCTATAAAGTGCGCGGCTCCATTGAAACGCTTTACCAGTATTACCCCGAACTACGCAACCCCGATTTCACCACCACCATCACCATCGGTCACGCGCGTTATTCCACCAACACGGCCACCAGCTTTGAGCGTGTGCAGCCTTTCAGCCTGCTCGGTCACAATGGCGAGATCAACACCATTGCCCGCCTGCGTGAACAGGCGCAGATGCTTGGCGTGAATCTGGTGGAGGGCGGCAGTGACTCGCAAGACCTCGACCGCCTGCTCGCCACACTCATCCATCGCTATCATTTCACGCTGGTCGAAGCCATGGAGATCGCCTTCCCGCCCATCCTCAGCGAAGTGGAAAAACTCTCCCCCGATCTCCAAACCGTCTACAAATATTATCGGCAGGCCTTTGGTCCGTTCGCGCAGGGACCGGCAGGCATCATCTCACGTCAGGGCGACGAATGCGTCTTCAGTGTGGATGCGCTCGGTTTGCGCCCACTATGGTTCGGTGACACAGAAAAGGAATATTTCTTCTCCTCCGAGAAGGGCGTCTATCACCTCGACACGATGCACATCGACCCTGTGCCGCTCTCGCCCGGTGAAAAGATGCGCATCCGCGTGCGCCGCGGGCAGGCTGTTGAAGTGCTCGACTATGCCGGGATCCAACAACGCATCCTCAAACTGTCACTGCGCCGCTTCGGTTCATTGGAGACGTTGAACAAGCGTCTCGCCCTCAACCCCGGGTCTGCCTCTGATCAATCCGCCGCTTCCAACCCTCATCCTGCCTCCGCCATATCGCTCGATAACCGCATGTCCGCCTTCGGCTGGGGCAAGGAAGACCGTGAATGGATCCAGGAACTCGCCCAAAACGGCAATGACCCCATCTCCTCACTCGGTTACGATGGGCCGCTGGCACCACTCTCAAAAGAACGGCAGAACATCGCTGACTATTTTAAGGAAGCCGTGGCTGTGGTCACCAACCCCGCCATCGACCGTGAGCGCGAGGCCGAACACTTTTCCATACAAACCGTGCTTGGCGCGCGCCCACCGCTCATCCCCAATGAACTGGGCCACGAAGTGACCGTTACGCTCGATACCCCCATCCTGTTGGATTCATCGGCAGAGGTGGATCACCCATCGCTGGAGAGCCTGGCCCAGGCGTACGCAACAACACAGGTCTTCACCATTCCAACTGTGACGCTGGCAGGGGAAACCACCGCCCAGGCCGTGGAACGGATGGCTCAAAGTGCGGTGGAGGCCGTTCGAAACGGGAGCAGGCTTATCGTTCTGAATGACGCGCAGGCGTTCCTTGAATCCAATGGCTGGGTGGACCCGATCCTCGTCTTGAGCGTGGTGGACAAGGCATTGCGGCACTCGTTCATCGAACAAACACCCACTTCATCCCCCACGCCCATCCCGCTGGGTGATAATGGCAAGATCGATCTGGGGCTTGTGGCTTCAAATTTGCCAGTGAACCTGCGGCGGCAAGCGGGCCTGGTGGTGCGCAGTGGCGCGCTCCGCAACTTGCACGACCTGATCATGTGCATCGGCATGGGTGCTGATGCGGTGGTGCCGTATCTGATCTTTGAAGCGGTCAACCAGGATGTAGTGCCAGAGGAACAGGTGGCGCGCCTGGAAAACACACTCAAGGCGCTGCGCTCGGGCATCGAAAAATCCATCAGCACGATGGGGATTCACGAAGCCCGCGGCTACGGGCGTTTGTTCGCCAGCATCGGCTTGAGCAACGGCCTGGCGCTCACGCTTGGCGCCAGCAACTACGGCGGCTCAGAGGAAGGTGGCTTGAGTTGGGAACATCTCGATGCGGATATTGCGTTGCGCAAGGCGGCGTATCACAGCGCAGGGCGCGGCGAGCTTTCACGCGTGAATCATTTTTACCCGAAGATCTGGAAGATGGCTGGCAAGCTCGGCAAAGGCGAAGCCGATTGGAAGACCTACGAAGAACACGTGGCAAATACCGAAAAGCAAAACCCCGTCACCATTCGCAACATTCTCGATTTTAACTACAACGAAGCCTCGAGCGTTGACCCATCGCAAGTGGATGTGGGCATCACATCACACCGCCTGCCGTTCATGATCTCTTCGATGTCGTTCGGCTCGCAGGGTGAGATCGCCTATCGCGCCTATGCCGAGGCAGCGTATCGGCTGAACATGCTCTCGCTCAATGGCGAAGGCGGTGAGATCCCAGACCTGCTGGGCAAGTATCCGTTCAATCGTGGGATTCAAATTGCCTCCGGGCGTTTTGGCATCACGGCCGAAACCATCAACGCCACGAACCTGATCGAGATCAAGGTCGGGCAAGGCGCGAAACCCGGTGAAGGTGGGCACCTGCCCGCCCGCAAAGTGACCGCCAAAGTGGCAGCGGCGCGCCATGCCCGCCCCGGTGTAGACCTGATCTCGCCTTCGAACAATCACGATATCTATTCCATCGAAGACCTGGCGCAGTTCATCGAAGAACTCAAGACCATCAA
>CAZJMZ010000059.1:0-2332 GCA_964547115.1 uncultured Anaerolinea sp.
CTGGAATGCAGCAAAATCCTAGCGTGGTTCCACGACGAACTTGATCGCCGTGCGCACCTTCTCGTCTATGGTCACGTCTGCAAACTCAGGCACGCATACCACCTCAATGCTATCGTTCTTCAAATACCCGATGGCCAGAACCAGCGCTTTCACGGCTTGGTTCACTGCCCCCGCGCCGATCGCCTGCACTTCAGCCCGTTTATGTTCACGGACGACCCCCGCAATGGCCCCGGCTACGGCAGAGGTACGGGAGTTGGCTGAAACTTTGATCATTTCCATGACGAGCCTCCCAACTATGAAAAAGGGGCGGATAGTTCCAAGAAGATTGTACAGGATTTACCTTAACCATTCAAGCATTTTATTAATAAGAATTATGATTCAGTAATAGTCGTAGGGCCTGTGGATACTGTGGATGAACCGCCGCTCCCCCCATATCTGGGATGCTGTGCACCGCCTCCCACTGGATGTTTGGCCTGCTCCTGTTACCTAAGCCTTTACCACATGTGGATAGAGTCTGAATAACTCATCCACACTCCATCCACAAAAAATGTGGATAATTTCCAATTTCCATATTTTGGCTGAGGTCAATACTACCCCCCAAATATGGGGGTGAGGTGTTCCCAGTTTCGGGCTTACTTTGAAGGGTTTTCCACAGTGACTGCCTTTTATCCACAGTTATTCGGCAGTTATCCACAAAAAGGCTGTCTGGACATGTGTTTTTGTAAGGTTGAATCCCCCATATCTAGTCCCCTTGGGGTACTATCCCGGCCGGTCAGTTTGAGAAAATCGGTTGAGGTGCCCCCAATACTAAGGCAGGATTATCCACAAACAGGTCCACAAAGGCTGCCAAGGTGGCGAGCTGTTCTCGAAAATTCCATATAAACAAGGAAATTTTGCGATAGTTCAGGTTGTTAGCCTCCACCCCAGCAGCTTCAACCCCCAAGGAATTACATAGAAAAAGTGCCCGCGGCAGGTGAAATTTCTGGGTCACCAACAGGGCCTGGTCAACACCAAAAACAGCCTTGGCTCGAAAACAAGTATCATAAGTACGCCTGCCAGCATAGTCCAACACAATATCTGTATCTGGCACCCCTAGGGCGATGGCGTACTGCCTCATAGCCTCCGGCTCGTTGTAGTAAATAGTTGAATTATCACCGCTCATGAGCAGTTTTTCCACTTTCCCCGCTTGATAAAGCGCAACCCCGGTCTGCACCCGGTCCCGTAGAACCGCCGTAGGTGACCCGTCCCTGCGTAACCCGGCCCCAAAGATGATCGCCACCCGTTGTGCAGGCGCATCTTCAAACTGATGTATCTGCCCCAAAGACCATAGCCAGGTTATGGTCCTGGGCAAACTTAACGCCAGAATGCTCATAAGAGTAAAAACCTGTAAAAAACGTCGAATTGACCGTATAATCTGTGAAAACATGGCCTTTATTGTATGCAAGTAACATGAGATTTGGCCATTACACACTTAAGAATTTTGTAACTTTTATTATTTGCCGGGGTCATGTTTCATAACCCGGGGATTTTACCGGGATCATTTTCATTTGTTTGAAAGGAGAAAATATTATGTTATTCGTTCTTAAGGAAAAAGGTCAGGGCCTAGTTGAATATGCGATCATTTTGGCGCTGATCGCCATCGTGGTGATTGCCATCATGAGTACGCTGGGTAAAAAGATTAACAACTCCTTCCAGTTGATCAGCAATTCACTGACGGTGTAAGGTAGACCCAGCGCAAAAGCAGTCCGGGAGTTGGGCTGCTTTTGCGCTGGAATCTGCAAAGATTAACATTTCTGTAACTAATTTCTCAAAAAAAGCCTTGAAAAATAGGTTAAACGATGTATACTAGAAAAAGTTGAGGGTGTCCTCAATAACCAATTTATTTCAGAAAGGAATTACTCCCATGTTGTTCTCACTTAAGGAAAAAGGTCAAGGTCTGGTTGAATACGCGATCATTCTGGCGCTCATCGCCATCGTGGTGATTGCGGTCATGACCACGCTCGGCAAGAAGGTCAATAACACCTTCCAGGGCATCAGCAACTCGCTGACCATGTAGTTCGTAAGCAAGCAAAAAGCCCCGGCATTTGCCGGGGCTTTTTTGTTAATCTGATTTTACAAACGGAATCGATAGGCAGCACTAACATTTCTGTAACCAAACACCAAAAGACAGGCCTTGAAGGACTATATAAAATGAGTATACTAGTATTAATAGTTGATAACCTGAAATCAGCAAAAAACCATTATCAGAAAGGAATTACTCCCATGTTGTTCTCACTTAAGGAAAAAGGTCAAGGTCTGGTTGAATACGCGATCATTCTGGCACTCATCGCCA
>CAZJMZ010000059.1:2432-13366 GCA_964547115.1 uncultured Anaerolinea sp.
AAGGAAAAAGGTCAAGGTCTGGTTGAATACGCGATCATTCTGGCGCTCATCGCCATCGTGGTGATTGCGGTCATGACCACGCTCGGCAAGAAGGTCAATAACACCTTCCAGGGCATCAGCAACTCGCTGACCGTGTAATTTGTAGTCGATCAAAAGCCCCGGCAGTGCGCCGGGGTTTTTGATTCAGGCTGTTGCTCTATTTTGGCTACATCAACGAAACCGAAAAGCTTACCTAACTTATTTGTAATCATAACCTCTATGAAAATTATTTCTTTACGGGTATATATGAGCAGGGATACGAGAGAGTCTTAATCCATTTTTTTTCAGAAAGGAATTACTCCCATGTTGTTCATTCTTCATCAAAGAGGCCAAGGTCTGGTTGAATATGCGATCATCCTGGCGCTCATCGCCATCGTCGTGATCGCGGTCATGACCACGCTTGGCAAGAAGGTCAACAACACCTTCAAGGGCATCAGCAACTCGTTGACCATGTAAGGTGTGTAATAAGAAGGTCCCCGGCAACTCTGCCGGGGACCTTCTTATTTAATCAACCCGCTAAGCATTATCTTTGAGTTGGCTATAAACAAATGGAACTCGCTAAAATACGCATCATTAACCGGAGTGACCGTATCCACCCCCAGTGCGGATTGGAATTCGGTTTTTCCTTTATCAGTTTGCAGAACAGCCGGGATGGTGGTTGTGAACAAGGTACGCATAGCTTCCGGCATGGCGGTGGATAAAGCCAACACTGAATAGGGAATGATCTCAGGTGTGCGCCAGATGACCTTGACCTGCTCCATCAGGTCAGGGTATTGGTCTTCAAGCGATGGGAATTTGCGCGCGTCGATGTAGGTGGCGCCAAAGTCACATATGCCGCCGGCGTATACGGAACGGACGACGGTGGGCTGTCCCTGGACAAAGGCTGCGGGTTGGATCGTGATGAGATTCTTGTTCAAATAGCCAAGCGGGATGATATAGCCGGAAGGCGAGGTCTCGTCGCTCCAGCAGGGTTTTTTGCCGGACAACTGGGCTAATGCTTCGGCTGCGTCGGCAGTATTGGCTTGGGTGGTTTCATCGAAAAATGACAGCAGGCCACTCTTGCGCGAGGCGATGAACTGGGCGCCATAAGTGAGTTTGCCATCCTGTTCCACAGCATAGACGGCGGTGACTTGCCCCTCTTGATAAGCCAGGGCGTAGGCCAGGGCGTCCAGCAGCACGATGTGGGCATTGCCTTTGGCGATGGCCTCGACGAGAGCGCCTTGCGAATCAGGCGCGACGACTACAACGGTATACCCTGTCCGTTCGGTGAAGTTGGCGGCCAATTCCCGGGCGGCGTTGACCTGTTCGGGGGTGGTGGAGGCGGAGGGGGCCAGGGCGAGGATCAGGGGATTTTCAACAGTTCCCAGTTCGGGGGTGGGAAGAGGCGGCGGAGCCGTGTCCGCAGGTGTCGCAGGGATGGATGTTGCCGTAGCGGTGGGTGTGGCAGGCGCGGTCATTGCCGGGAACGTGCATCCAGTGAGCAGCGTCAATACAAAAGTGATAGCCAAAATTCGATATTTCATCTGATATGGAAGATTATAATACCCACATGAAAAACAACCTGCTTTCATTTTTGATTCTGATTGTGATCGTTGTGGCTGCGTATATGGTGGTCCAGACGGTTCGGGACACGACCCAGGCGGCTTCACAGCCGTTTCAGGCGTTGAGTCAACAGAATAGTGCCATGCAAACCCAGGTGTCGAACCTGCTGAATCCCACCCCAACCATCATCCCCGACCCGGTGACGTACATTAATGATATTCGCGCCCTGGCCCGGCTGGAGACGATCCAATATAGCGTGGAGAAGGTCATTACCGCCGAGATGGGCACAGGTACCTTCGACACCCTGTTCGGCGACCGGATCCTGTTCGTGGGGCACGGCACGGTGATCGCAGGGATCGATATGGACAAGTTGAAGCCCGAAGACATGCGGTACGAGAATGGTGTGCTGACGGTGAAACTGCCGCCTACGGAAGTGTTTATTGCCACATTGGATAATGAGAAGTCATATGTGTATGATCGCCAGACCGGCTTGCTCACCAAGCCCGACCCCAACCTGGAAACACTGGTGCGCCAGCGGGCTGAGCAGGAAATCCTCAAGGCGGCACTGGAGGATGGCATCCTTGAGCAGGCGCAAACGAATGCCGAGGCTTACCTCACACGCTTCTTTGCGGCGCTGGGGTTTCCGAACACGGTCTTTGTAAAAGACCAGGGTTAACCAAAAACTCCGAGGTTCAAAACCTCGGAGTTTTTTATACCCGTTCCGTCCATGAGGGGTGTGCGTATTTTTCGCGGACCAGTTCCTCGGCCCGCTGGGATTCGGATTCGGACAACGTCCCGCCCTCGAAACTTAATCCCAATTGCGCTTCAAACGCCCGGATGAAAGCCTGCTGCGCTTCCTCCCAGCCGACTCTTCGTCCCAGCGCAGATTCGACGGTAGTGGCGCGCTCAAGTAGACGTTGCCCTGCGAGTGTGCGAGCCGTTTCGTTCTCGAAAACCAGCGCCTGACAGATACGCGTCAGGTCGCCAGTCAATGGCAGAGACCCATGCTGCAAGACACCTTCCTTCTTGCGGGCCTGCGCCGAGCCAATGAGTTTCTTTCCATTGACCGTGATCTCATACGTGGATGGCACCTCAAAGCAAACCGGGTTAGGCGTGGCGGACTCGGCTGCTTTGCCTTCTTTCATTTCTACAGGAATATCCAGGCTTTGCACTGCCCGCAGGAGCGCTTGCGCGAGGCGGTTATAACTTTCAAGCACGCTGCCCTCTACACGAGGTTCATCGGCTGGGGCGATGACGGAGTAGGTCAGTTCATCAGTGTGCAGGATGGCGCGCCCCCCCGTGGCACGGCGCACAACCTCCCAGCCATGCTGGCCGAGTCGTTCCATATCCACATCGGCGAAGGGTTGCGCATGACCGAGCGAGAGACAGGGCGGAGCCCAGGCATACAGCCGCAGGGTTGGAGTGGCCTCCCCGCGCCCGATGTGTTCGAGGATGGCTTCATCCACGGCCATGTTCCATGCGCCGCGAGCGGGAGGCGTGATAAGCAAGCGCCAAAGATTCATTTTGCGCCTACGCTGCCTGCGCACTCCCAAATTCCTGCACCAACTGTTCCTCGAGTGCTTCGGAAATATCCAACAGTGGCGGTTTGACCGACCAGCGTGGCATTCCGTGTAAACGCTGCAACACGGCTTTGATGGAGGGCGGGAAGGGCGGATATTTTTCCAGAATATGGCGCAGATGATCCACGCGAGCCTGAGCCTCGCTGACGTCGGTCCCGGCGCGCAAGCCGTCCCACACGGCGCGCAGTTCGGGAGAGATGAGGTTGGCAGGGGCGGTGATGCACCCGGCGGCTTTATTTTCCATGGCCATTTTCAAATAGGTGTCGGTGCCGGTCAGTACCACCAGGTCTTCCCCGAATTTTTCGCCAAGTGCACGGGCAAGATCGGCGTCGTGTGAGGAGTCTTTGATGCCTGCAAACTGCACGGGGAAGGCGTCCTTCAAGCGCGCTAACAGTTCCATCGAGAAACCCACACCCGCCACGTTCGGGAAGTGATAACCGAGGATATATTTATCAGACGGCACAGCTTTGCGGATCAACTCGCTGAACCAGGCGAACAGCCCGTCGTCGGTGGCTTTGCGGAAATAATACGGCGGCACCACCAATGCGGCATCGTAGCCGAGATCGAAAGCAAGTTTCGTCAGGTCGATGGATTCAGACAGGCTGGGTGTGCCCGTTCCGGCGATGAGGCGGAAGTTGCGGAACTGGTTGCGATACGCGCGCACTGAGCGCATCAACACTTCGCGTTCAGAGGGCGAGAACGACGGGCCTTCGCCGGTGGTGCCGAAGAGCACCAATCCGTGACAGCCGCGGGTGGCGAGAAAGCGCATTAAAACCGGAACAGACTCAAGGTCCAGTTTTGATTCGTGATCAAGCGGGGTTACCGCCGCGGCGTAGACTCCAGCGAGGGGATGGGATGATGTCATTGTTTCTCCGTCTTTTTGGATTGGGTGGAAGCGGTTCTTTTTCTACGGGAGGCCTGCTTCTCTTTCAAGAAAGTTTTGGCGGCCTCTTCGGGTGGCTGCAGGGGGCGGCCTTCGGTTTCAGCGAGGTAGTGTTGATGGTCGAGCACCCAGAGATACAGGTCGCCTTCGGTTTTGCCGGGGAATTCACTGAGAATATCGGTCTCGCGGATGACGGTGATGATGGGCAGGTAGACGCGGTCGTACCAATTACTGACGGCTTCGTTGTCGGTGATGTCGCGTTTCAGGTCGAGACCCATAAAGTATCGATGCACCGCGATGTGTTCGAGGATGCGCTCGAAGCCGTCGGGGATGGTGAGCTTGATATTGGCGCTGGGCCGCAGATGGTCGAGTGCGGTGCGTTCGAGGAAGTGGACCTTGCTTTCAAGGATTTCCAGATCTTCGGGTTTGATATCAGGTGTGATGTTGACGCGGGTGGCACATTCGCGCACTTCGGCTTCGATCTCGAGCTGCCCTTGTTCGCGCGCCACCGAGACGCGGTGATGGCCGTCCACCACGAAGTACACCTGCCCTACTTTATAAAGTACCACGGGCGGCAAACTGATATCCTGGTAGAACGCGCGGTTGACACGCTGCCAGCGCTCGGCGAGGGTGTCGCTGGCGGGCAGGAAGACACGGTCAAATTCGTGGTAACGGTTCAGGCTCCCGGCGATCTGGTCCACGCGCACGGTTTTGACCCCGCGATAGATGGGCCCGCCGACCCGCAGTTTTTCCTTGATCTCATCATAGGATAGCAGGGTGGTGCGCTGGCCGGAGAGTGCGCCCCAGACACGGTTGAAGAAGGCTTTGAAGCGGGCCCGTTGAAAGTCGTTTTTGGCTTGTTCGGTAAAAGGTTCGGTCATGCTGGCTATCATTCCATGAATGTTTTGACGCTGTCATCACCCATCGGTGTACTTTTGGGGTTGGCAGGACAAACGGTCGTTTAGTGGGAAACTTCGATGAGTTTGTAGGGGAAAATATTGAAGATCTTCGTTTCCCCACTGACGCTTTCCGACGGCGAAAGGTTGCGCCGCTGGAAGTGGGTGTGCCCATGGAACAGGTAGCGGGGTTTGGCGAGACGCATGAGCCAGTTGATGGCTTTGAGTCCCTGGTGGGCCTGGGTGTCTTCATCGTGGATGCCAAAGGGCGGCGAATGGGTAATGAGGATATCGAGCATGCGCCCGTAGTTGATCTGGTTCATCCACAGGCGCGGCAGGAGTTGGTACGCCCGCCGATAGGCCTCGGATTGGCTGTACTGGTTGGTACCGTCTGGGCGGTAGAGAACGGAGCCGCCGAAGCCGCCGATCAAAAATTTTTTATGGCGGACCAGCTGCAGGTCGATGTTCGAGCCGCCTTCGGCAAATGTGCGAGGATTCCGAGGGTCATAATCGGGGTCGTGGTTGCCGGGCACGAAAAAGAGCGGTTTATTCAACATGGTGGTCAGGTTTTCAAGGTAGGTGTAGGGCAGGTCGCCGCACCCGAGAATCAGGTCTACATCTCTGAAATGACCGCCTGCCGAAAGGCTGTAAAGGCGTTCGACTACTTCGTCACTGACTGCCAGGATCTTCACAGTGCCGAATTGTGCCTTAGAACGAAGTTCCCGGCAAGGTGTTGTCACCATCCAAACCGATAGTATATGTACGAAATTGAAATGAATCGCCATGGGAAGCGGTTGTCAAACCTTGAACTGCAAACTATAATGCAATGAAGTTGGAGGCTGTCTGGAAACGAGACTTTTTCCTGATTTATCAGATAATCAGGGCGGAGAGAGCAATCCGGCTCCCCGTCAACTTCAGGCCGGGGTATTACTGACCAATCGCTATGCGATTCAGGAAGTTGTTGGGTTGGGCGGCATGGGGTCTGTTTATCGCGCCCGCGATATGCACTTTCCTAATGTGACGAAACTGGTGGCTGTAAAGGAGATGATCAATTCAGCCCCCGACCCATTGGTACGTGAGACCATTGTCCAGAATTTTGAGCGCGAAGCCAATCTGTTGGCCACCCTGCAACACCCATCCATTCCCCGCATTTACGATTATTTTTCGCTTGAAAGCCGTTCCTACCTTGTCCTGGAGTTCATCCACGGCAAGGATATGGAAGGCATCATCAACGATACCAACGGCTTTTTACCTGAAGACCAGGTATTGAATTGGGCCATTGAACTGTGTGATGTGCTGGACTTTTTGCACAGGCACAAGCCCGACCCGATCATTTTCCGCGATATGAAGCCTTCGAATGTGATGATCAATTCGAATGGCGATGTGATTCTGGTGGACTTTGGAATCGCCAAATCGTTCCAATCAGGCATTAAAGGCACGATGATCGGTACGGAAGGATATTCGCCGCCGGAGCAATATCGCGGTGAAGCCACGCCCATGGCGGATATCTATGCGTTGGGTGCGACCATGCATCATGCCCTCACTCGTCGCGATCCACGCCTGGAGCCGCCCTTCTCGTTCGGCGAACGGCCTGTGCGCCGCATCAATCCGTCAGTTTCGCAGGAAATGGAAGTCATCATCAACCGTGCCTTGGAGTATGACCCGCAAGCGCGGTTTAAGAGCGCCTCTGAAATGAAAGATGCTCTGCTTTCTGTGGCCAATAGAACCGGTGCACTCGTGCGGATGGGTGCGCAAACTGCGCCGAATATCAAGGCGGCGGGCATTAAGGCTTTATGGTCTTTCAAGACCGAAGATGAGATTCGCGGTACACCGGTCTTTTCACAGGGCTCACTGTTCATTGGTTCATACGATAATAATTTGTACTCACTTAATGCCGCCGATGGCAAGTTCCAGTGGAAATATCCCACTGACGGCGGCATTGTCTCGCGCCCGGTAGTGGCGGATGGGAACATTTATTTTGGTTCCGAGGATAAACGTCTGCATGTGGTTTCGGCGCGCTCCGGCAAGGTGGTGTGGACGTATTACACCAACGGCCCGGTCCGTTCCTCGCCGCGCATTGCAGAGGGCCATATCTTCATTGGCTCGGATGATCAGTACCTGCATGCCGTCAATCTCACCACCGGTCGCCTGGCTTGGCGCTTTGAAACCGCCGACCCGATCCGTTCGACGCCCTTCGTACAGAACGAATTTGTGTACGTGGGCTGCGAGTCAGGTGATTATTATGCGGTGGATTATCGCGGGGCGTTGAAATGGCGCTTCCATGCCAAGCGGGCCATCACCTCCTCCACGGTGGGTACTCCGCAGGCGCTTTATTTTGCCTCGGTGGATAGCACACTCTATGCGCTTGATCCGCGCAATGGCTGGGTATTATGGCGTTTTCGGTTGGGTAAACCCTCGATTAGCACCCCCTGCATTGCCGATGAATTTGTTTTTATCGGCGCAGCGGATGGCTTCATCTATGCTGTGGATGCCAAGACCTCCAAGGAAGTCTGGCGTTTTCGCACCGAGCATCAGGTGAATGGTTCGCCGGTCGTGTATAAAGATTCGCTCTACTGCGGTTCTGTGGATGGGAATCTATATTGTCTTGAATATCGCACCGGGCGCCTGCGCTGGAAGTTTGGCACGGAAGGCGCCATTACGGGTACGCCGCTGGTTTATGATGATGTGGTATATGTCGGTTCCACCGATCATCAAGTCTACGCATTGCTTGCATAAGGAGTTCTTGTGGATAAATTGTTTACCTGGTTGTTTGGCAGGAAGGTTGCGGCCACTAAAACCATCGATACTGCCAACACTGCCCCCTTGACGGAACAACAATTGCAAGCGATCGTTGGGAACCAGACCACCAAATATGACCTGCAGCAACTGATCGCAGCGGCTGGGCAATCGGTGGGCAAGCAGCGCGAGCTAAATGAAGACAGCCTGTTGACCCTGACCGCCACCATGGCGGGCAATTCGGGGAACCTGCCCTTTGGCCTGTACATTGTGGCCGATGGCATGGGCGGGCATCAGTTTGGTGAAGTGGCCAGCAATGCCGCCATCCGCACGGTGGCGGGATACATTCTCCGCAAGTTCCACGGTTATTTATTCCAGATCAAGACCGATACGATGGACGAGTCGTTTCAAGAGATTATGTTGGGGGCGGCGACCGAGGCGCAGAAAGTCATCCAACGCGAAGCGCCGGGCAGCGGCACCACACTTACTGCCGTGCTCGTGCTTGGGCAGCAGATCACTGTGGCTCATGTGGGCGACAGCCGGGCCTACTTCGTTTACCCCGATGGCCGGATCGAACCCATCACCCGCGATCATTCGCTGGTCAAGCGGCTGGAGGAACTCGGCCATATTTCCCCTGAAGAGGCCGAGAATTACCCGCATCGCAATGTGTTGTACCGCGCGCTCGGCCAGGGCGATGTGGTTGAACCAGATGTCTTCACCGTGGCATTTCCGCAACCGGGCACCCTCATGTTGTGCAGCGACGGGTTATGGGGCGTGGTGGCTGAACAGGACCTTGTGCGTGCCGTCAATGAATCTCCCAGCCTGCAACGCGCCTGCCAAAACCTGGTGACGGCCGCCAACATGGCGGGGGGCCCCGATAACATCAGCGTCATATTAGCCCAGTTGATCGGATAGGCATGGCACCTGAGTCTCCGGACTTTTATACGCTTCTCGGTCTTGCCCGCGACGCTTCTCCGGAGGATATTAAGCGCGCTTACTTCCGCGCCGCGCAAAAACTACATCCCGATAAAAACACCGCTGCCGGGGAGACCGAGTTATTCATGGGGGTGCAGCAGGCCTATGAAGTTCTTTCAAACCCAAAGCGCCGCGCCTCTTATGATGCGACGCTCCCACCCGAACAAAAACTCAACCTGCCATACCAATACAAGTTCATTTACAGCCGTCCCAGCCTGGCGAACCTCACTGAGCCGCAAATGCTCTACCTCATTGTCGAGCTGGAGACTCCGTTGGAAGCGCGCAACACACCCGCCCCACCGTTGAATGTCTGCCTGGTGCTGGACCGTTCCACCTCCATGCGCGGTGAAAAAATGGACATGGTCAAATCCACTGCCATTCAAGTGCTGCGCAACCTGCGGCCGCAGGATATTCTCAGCGTGGTGGCGTTCAGTGACCGTGCCGAAGTGATCATCCCCGCCGCATTTCACCAGGACCGTTCTCGGCTGGAGGCGCGCATTCAGATGATTCAGCCGGGCGGCGGCACCGAGATCTACCAGGGATTGGAAGCCGGTGTGAAGGAAGTGGCGCGCAGTCTTGACCCGCGCCGTATCAGCCATATCGTCCTGCTTACCGATGGGCAGACCTATGGCGACGAACAGCAGTGCCTGGCCCTTGCCTCCAAACTGGCCGAACAAAATATTGGCATCAGTGCCATGGGCATCGGCAAGGAATGGAATGATATCTTCCTTGACCTCCTTGCCACCCGCACCGGTGGGAGTAGCGCCTTCATCGCCGACCCGCAGGACATCAAGCGTCTGCTGCTGGCTCGCTTCAATGCCCTCGCCCAAACCTTCGCCGATGATATTTCTTTGGCGACAAATCCGATCGACGGCATCGAACTCTCCTACGCCTTCCGCCTCCAACCCGACCCCGGGCCTGTGATCATCGACGAACAGCCGTTGCGCCTCGGTTCTCTTCTTCAGGAAACTTCCACGCGGGTCATATTTGAGTATATAATCCAGCCAAAAGCGGTACAATCGGACAGCGTAATCTTTGTGGATGGCAGCCTGAAAGTAGTCATCGCCTCCCGGCCCCTGCCTGTTCCAGATATGCGCCTGCGCCTGCAACGCCCGGTAGTGGACGAAGCCGAAACAGCCTCGCCACCCCTTGAAATTGTCCAGGCCCTCTCCCGCCTGATGCTCTATCGCATGCAGGAGCGCGCCCGCAAAGAGATCGAAAAAGGCAACGTCGATACCGCCACCCGCCAACTTCAGAGCCTTGCCGCCAACCTGCTCTCACAGGGCGAACGCAGCCTGGCACAAACTATCATGCTCGAAGTCGACAATCTGCAACAAAAGAGCGCCCTTTCAGATGAGGGCGGCAAGAAAATCAATTATGGGACGCGCGCCTTATTCCTTGCGCCGTCAAAGAAGAAGGAGATTGCTTCATGATCATCTGCTCAAACTGTCAGCACGCCAACGTCTCTGGCACCCTGTTCTGCGTTGAATGCGGCGCACAACTCGATGGGGTGGAGACCCTTACCACCCAAGCGATCACGCAGGAACAGATCACCGAGGAACTCAAAAAGAAGCAGCGCCCCGAACCGCCTTCTTCGCCCATCAATAGCTGGATCTCCCTGCACTTGATGGATAGTGGCAAGATCCTGCCGCTTGCCTCCCGCAACGAGTTCACGCTGGGCCGCTTGAGCGAAGGCCAGCCCATCATGCCCGATATAGACCTGACTCCCTACCAGGCGTATGCTTCGGGTGTATCGCGTTTGCATGTGGTCATCAAGCGCGAGTCGAACCGCATCATCATCATGGACCTGGGCTCATCCAACGGCACCTACCTCAACGGCCGCCGCCTCAGCCCGCATTCCGAAGAGACCCTCAATCACGGTGATGTGGTGGCGCTTGGCAAGCTTAAGATCCAGGTATTGCTCCGCAACATCTGATCCGAAAGGCGTTTTTCATGCCGCATACCGTTGTTCTGCATATTTCCGGCGAGCCATCCATCGTCGGTGAAGTGGATGAACTCCCCAAAGCCGTTGACAATATCATCATTGTCAGTAACCCGCGCCTGCGCGATGGCAAGGATGTACACTACCTCGAACCGAATGTCACCAAGGTCATCTGGCCTCTCGTGCAGATCTCGTTGATCGAAATTCTCGAGGACGAAGAGGAAGAGAACCTCATCGGCTTTGTGAGGGAATAGCATGCCTGAAGATTTTGACCGCCGGCGTATCCTCGTTGTGGATGATGAGGAACGCATGGTGCGTTTCATCCGCATGAACCTGGAGCA
>CAZJMZ010000060.1:0-2142 GCA_964547115.1 uncultured Anaerolinea sp.
TGAAGGGTGTGGAATGGTAGCGCATCAGGTCTTTGCCGCCGTAGCGGATGTCCATCCACTCGATGTAGGGCGCAAATTGACCGCGATACGGCAATTGGTTCAGGATCTCGTTGTTGGCGAGGATGTAATCCATGCCTTCGGCTGCGAGATAGTCCCCGGCCTGGCCCTGTTGGAGCAGGTCGAAATAGGCCTGGCTGTTGATGAGTCCGTCCATGTTGACCACGGTGCGGTCATGGACGAAGTAGCCCGCATTGCCGCCGCCCGTCAGGCCGATGAGGCTGCCGGGTTCGGTGTGCGCTTCGAGGAAGGCGGCGATATCATTGTTGGGGATGGATTTATCCCATTCACCGTAGGTCATGTTGTCGCTGACCGCAAACCAAAACGGGTTGAACATGGTCCATGCAAAGGCTGCCACCAACACCCAGCCAGCGGTAGTGGCGTACGGGAACCGCCTGACCAGCCGGAACAACAGCCCCGGTATGAAACTGACCACCAGCACGATGAGCACCAGCTGCGTGGTCCAGTACCATTCCTTATAGGCGGCGTAGCCCGGCGCGTGATAGTACAGAATTTGCAGGCCGGTGCTGGCAAAGAGCGGGATGATGCTCAACTGTACCACCGCGGTTTTCGCTTTGGATTTGTTGAAATACAGGAAGCCATACAACAGCACGATCGTGATGGCGAGCAGGATCAGGTACCGCGTTTCGTCGGAGGTGGGCGGGAGTGCCCACTGCTCTGCCACCGAACCCAGCCACGTGGAAACCGGATGCCAGGTGTTCGAGTCGCCGGTGTAGTGCAAGCCAAAGAAACCGAGAGGCTCTTTCACCGGCCCGTCGTAGACTTTGCCGGGCAGCGAGCCCCACCAGCGTTTGATCTGTCCACTGACGGGAGAGAAGTTGCCAAAGAGCAGTTTGTTCGAGAGCATATAGACGGCCATACCCGCGCCTACCACACCGAAATAGGCGAGGCCTTCATTTAGCCATTGACGCCCATTGTTTTGCAAAGTGGTCAGCGGCGTTTCATTGGCGGCGTCGGTTGGGTCAGAGGTGCGCAGCCCATAAGCGCCGAAGCGGCTGAGGACGAAGTAAGCAGCGGTGAGCGCGAGGTCGTAGACGATGGTGATGCGCGGATAAGCGTCAAAGTGCTCGAGCCGTGCGATGATGAGCATCAGCATCCCGGTCAATGCGGAACCGCTGATGAGAAAGAGCCCGAGTTGACGTGCCAGTACGAGCGGGCGGCGTAACACATCCGGTTGGTAGAGGCCCAGAAAATATGCCAGTGGCAACTTGACGGCGACGGCGACGGCGGCCATCGTCAATGCCGCGGAGGAGAATTCGAGATAATCGCGCATGCCGATGCGCAGGATGAACGCCAGCAACACCGAGACGGGCAGGGCCACCAGGTCGAGTGGCAGCAGGTAGCGGAGGGGGTAACGGCGGAACAAGATCCAGAGGCCGACCATGCCGGCGAGGAAGACCAGGTCAAGACGGCTGAAAGCGGCCAGAAGCGCGGCGAAGCCGAGTCCCATGAGTTGACGTTGGGTGGTGAGACCGGTGCGCCAGTTCGTTTCGAACTCGTACAGTTTGTATGCCAGCCAGACCACGCACAACACCGCCAACCCGGTTTCGAGGCCCATTTGGTAGACGCGTTGCAGGATATCGTAATTGAAGACCCAATACACCGCTGCCAACGCACCCACGACCGGATGGAACACACGTCCCAGCAAGCGGTAGAACAGCACGCCTGTCCCGGCGGAGAAAGCACCCAGTACGATCAGCAAAATGCGCAAGGGCAGGATGAGGTCGAAGCGGGCAAGGGCAAAGATCGGGATGCAGATGAGCATCCATAGCGGATGATAGCCATTGGTGGGGTTGATACCATCGAAGGTGCTGCCCAGCCCTTCGCTGATGTTCTGCGCCACCTTGAAGTAGTAATACGCATCATCGCGAATGAACCAGCGCATCGCCAGGTTCTGCGAATCAGAAAAGGCCGCATATACACTGACGCCCATCACTGCCAGGATGAGCAGGATCTCGAACCAATCAAAACGTTTTTTCATTCAATATCCAATGTGATCTTTCCAAAGTTCTCGTTCTTCCACAGCCGTTCCTGAGCCAGCGCCGCCTCTTTGAGCGGGAAGGT
>CAZJMZ010000060.1:2242-4361 GCA_964547115.1 uncultured Anaerolinea sp.
GTGTTGACTCCGCCACCCGCCCCGACGATCAGAACGGTCTCGCCGCGCTGCAGGTTCCCGCGTTTGAGCGAGTGCCAGGCAGTGAGATACACCAAGGCTGATGCCGCGGCTTGATGATAGTCGAAGCCCTCTGGTAGCTTATACAGTTGCCGCACCGGCACACAGACGAATTCTGCATAGGTCCCACGCACGGTCTCGCCGAGCAGGTGCCAGTTGCGGCAGCGATTGTCATAGCCAGCGCGGCAGAACTCACATTCACCACACCCAAGGTTGGCATTGATGACCACCCGGTCGCCGACTTTCACCGCTTCGACAGGCTCAGCGCGATGCCTCGCCTCATCTCCCTCGGAGAGAGGGGCGCCAAGCCGCACCACTTCGCCTGCGCCATCGGCGCCGTTGATGTGCGGTAGCTCAAGCTTCAGCCCCGGCCAACCATTGCGGACGAATACATCCATGCGGTTGAGGGCCGCTGCCCGCAGGCGCACCAAGGCTTCGCCGGGCTTGGGTTCAGGCGTGGGGAAGTCGGTATATTGCAGGACTTCCGGTCCGCCGTGTTGGTGAAAGAGGACGGCTTTCATGGGAGCGATTGTAACTGATTCGATTAAATTTAAAGGAGTACGGGCCGAGGGTCAGCGCAGAGTCCATTCCCACAGGTGGATGCGGCCCTGATCGGAGGCGTTGGGATCCAGGATCTCAAGTTGGATGACCTGCGCTGTCAATGGCTTAGGCAATTCAAAGGACAGTTCAGGCGCGGCCTCTGAGCCCTGCCCATCGAAGGTGTAACTGACTGGCGCACCGGAGACCGGGAATGCGCTGAGCGTCACCCGTACGGTTGCCGAACCAATGATGACCGAAAAACCGGTCACGGTGCGCGGTTGGGGGAAGGTCGCTTCAATGACAAAGGGATTGATATCGAACGTTTTGGCAACGGTGAACGGATCGTGGTCGAAGACCAGTTGAATGGCTTTGGCCTGGTCTGCGCTTTCCAAATAAGTATGACGCACCTGCGTGGCTTCGCCATCGATCTGTACTTGTGATTCGCGCAGGATCAGGCGCTCAGCGCGTTCGGCGGCGAAGATGGCATCGATGTTGGGTACGTAGCGCAGGCGCACGAAGTAAAACCCTGGCGCGCCGTTGGGGTATTGAATGATCTGTTCGACGCGCACATCGGTGAATTTGTTGCTGTTCACGATCAGGTCGAAATCCTGTGGAGTGGCGACGAAGAGCGTGTTGTCGTCGAGGGGCAGTTTTTGGGTGAGGTGTCCGCGTACGCTGCCCACGGCAATGGGGGATGGCTCGCCGAGAAAGAAGCGTGTGACCACGTCGGTGCCATTCGCCCAATCTGGTGAAAAGATGATGCGGGCTTCGGGGTGTGCAGCCAGATATTTTTGCATTTCATCATAGACCTGAAAGGCACCGTATTGCATGCCGCCCAAACCATAATCCTCGTACCAGGTGGGTCCATTGCGCAGGGCATCGGTCAGCATGATGAAATTACCGCCCGCCAGCAGGGCAAATGTGGACAAGGCCAGCATGGTCGGTGAGGGACGCCAGGTCCAGCGCTTCGTGGAGGGCTGTGTCAGCAGGGTCTGTGCGATGCGCTCGAGAAGACCCGACACTTGCAACGCCAGCAAGATCGCTAAACTTCCCAGCACCAGCCGGTTGGCGGTGGCGGAGGGCCAGGCTGCAACGACCAGCCCGATGGCCAGGATCAGCCCTCCCTGAGTCAGACGCGCGGAGGTGGGGCCGGGCCCCTCGGCGAGTTCACGCAAGCGGGCGTGCGGGTCTTCCATCCATAATAAATATCGTTCGAAGCCGATGGCGGTGAGGATGGCCATGGGGACCACGAAGGCCAGTGTGCGGGTGATGCCGATCTGCACCAATGCGGCAGACGCCGGGGTGACAAGCAGGGCCAGTAACACTGTGCGTTGTTCAGATTGGCGCAGGTTGCGCAACAGATACGCCAAGCCGAACACAGCGAACGGCAGCGTGATGAGCAGAATGTGGCCGTAGTCTTTCATCAGGTGGCGCGCGAGGTCGCGGTCGTTGGGTATGTACCAATACCACGGGCTGAGGCCGATGCCGAATTCGTTGAGGTAGCGCAGGATCTTTTCGGTCA
>CAZJMZ010000060.1:4461-13318 GCA_964547115.1 uncultured Anaerolinea sp.
TCGCCGTTCCTGAAATACGTGGGCAGGAACACGTCGCGCACATCCTTGTAGCCATTCTGGATCAAATCCACGATGGCCTGGGTTTGGATGGCTTCATCGGTAAAGAAATAGATGGGGAATTGTGTCAGCCCGATCAAGCGGGTGAGCAGATATACCAGAAGCGCACCCACGAACAACCAGGAAGCGAGACTGGCCTGCCTGATACGGCGGACCAACGCGAGGCCGCCCGCTTCAGACTCACCCGGCGCCTGCCCGGTCCCTTCGGTCTGTGCCTCCGCTGGTACCTCTTCGATCGTCACCGTCACCGGGACCTGCCCCTGCTCATCCTGTACTCCCATTTGCACATCCACTTGCACGCGTGTGCCCAGCGGTACAGAAAAACGAACCTGCCGCGGGTGGCGGAGGTCCGTTTCAGAGGCTTTTGTCTGTTTCGGTGAAGACATGGCTTGAGGAGGTCAAACCGCAACAACGGCTGGGGCTACTTGAACCCCAACTCGCCGCGCGAAATGACCAGCCGCTGGATCTCGCTGGTGCCTTCGTAGATCTCGGTGATCTTCGCATCACGGAAGTACCGCTCCACGGGCAGCTCTTTGCTGTAGCCCATCCCACCGTGGATCTGTACTGCTTGATGCGTCACAGCCATGGCGGTCTCGCTGGCGAACAATTTAGCCATCGAGGCTTCGAGCGAATAGCGGCCCCCAGCTTGTTTCGATCTTTCCTTGGCGAGCGCAGCATTGTAGATGAGCAAGCGAGAGGCTTCGATGCGTGTCTTCATATCCGCGATCTTGAAGCCTGTCCCTTGAAAGGCGCCGATCGGCTGGCCGAAGGCCTCGCGCTCTGCCGCATACTGGCGCGCCGCTTCATACGCAGCCTCGGCGATACCGAGCGCCTGGGTGGCAATGCCGATGCGCCCGGCATCCAGTACGGTCATGGCGATCTTGAAGCCTTCGCCTTCCTTGCCAAGCAGATTCTCAGCGGGCACGCGGCAGTTTTCGAAGATCAACTCGCTGGTGGCTGAAGCGCGAATACCGAGTTTGGGCTCCTTTTTGCCGCGGGTGAGTCCGGGTGTGTTGCCCGGCACGAGAAAGGCGCTCACGCCTTTTTGTTTTTTCTCGGGGTCGGTCATCATGAACACTACAAAATAATCGGCTACCGGTCCGCTGGTGACCCAGGACTTGCGCCCATTCAAGACATAGAAGTCGCCATCGCGGGTGGCGCGCGACCGCATAGTGCCAGCATCTGAACCTGATTGCGGCTCGGTCAACGAATATCCGCCGACCGCCTTGCCTGAAGCGATGGGTGTCACGAATGCCCGCTTTTGCGCCTCGGTGCCGAACTTCATGATGCCGTGACAATACAACGAGTTATTCACCGACATGATGACCCCATGTGAAGCATCGGCCTTGCAGATCTCCTCGAGCGCGAGCACATACGCCAGCGTATCCAGGCCCGCGCCGCCATATTCTTCGGGAACCTCGATCCCCATGAAACCCATGCCACCCATCTTCTTGATGGTGGCATGCGGAAACTCGCCGCTCTCATCGAACTCCGCGGCAATGGGCACGATCTCGTTCTGGGCAAAATCACGGGCCGCATCACGGATCATTTTCTGCTCTTCATTCAAAGGGTACAAGGCCAGTTCGCTCATGGTGCTCCTCTTAAAATTCAAGTTGCAAAGATTATACCCGCAGGGCGTCTGATAAAATAAACCCATCAACCCATCTCCGCATGCAAACCTCTCCTTCCACTCAGGAACGTGTCTGGGCTGCGCTGGCCCATCTTTCTGCCCTGGCCATGGGCATGGGGTTGCTCCTGCCGGTGATTGGCTGGTCGGAACAAAGACGGACATCGCGTTATGTTTCATTCCAGACCTTGCAGGCGCTGGGTTATCAAACGTTGGGGTACACGCTCTGGATTCTGATCGCCATGGTGTTCGCAGTGATCGGATTGTTAAGCCTGCTCGCCGAACTGGGAACCATGACAGACCCCGCTTCACAACTAACGAGTTGGTTGCTCGGTCACTTCGGCTTTTCTCTTGCCCTGTTCGGACTCTACTACATCTTCCCGGTCATTGGTGCCATTGCCTGTGCCCTCGGCCGTGACTTCCGTTACCCGTTCATGGGTCACCGGCTGGCCCGCTACCTGGGCTATGATGACCCCGCGGCCGAAGCATTGAACGAAGACCATGAAGACCGTTGGGTGGTTGCCATGGGACATTTCACTGTCATCGTTCTGATATGGGGCCTGCTCCCACCGCTGATGGCTTTGATCCTTCAGGGGAAACGTACTTTCTTCATGCGTTTTCAATCCATTCAAACTTTGATCTTTCAAGGCCTCACCACCCTGCTTTTCCTTGGTGCGGTGGCGTTTTATTTATTGGGTCTTGGTCTCTTCGCAGGTCTGGTCGGGTTGACGGGCGACCTGGATTTCAACAGTCCGGCTACCTTGGCTGGTTTGATCGTCCTGCTTGTTGCTTTGCTGATCATGGTTGGCATTTTACTGGTCGTGCCGTTGTTGCATATCACCGGTCAATGGGCCGGGTATCGGGTATTGAAAGGTGATGACTACCATTATCCCTTGCTCGGGAAGCTGATCGAAAAACGTTTGTCTCGTTAAAGTGCATTACAAAAGGAGGATGGAATGAATACAACCCCAACATCGGACGAAAAGGTCATGGCCGCATTGGCGCATGCTTCCGTGATCCTGTCATTTCTAGGACCAATTGCCCCAACGTTGATCTGGAGCACGCAACGGCAAAAGTCGAACTATGTCCGTTATCATGCTTTGCAGGCGATGGGTTATCAGGCTTTATTCTTTTGGCTTTGGTTTATTGGCATCTTTGGGCTGTTCCTCCTGATCTTTCCATTGCTTATTGTATTCAGTGCTTTGTTTGTCCGTAATTCAAACAATATGGAGTTTTTTCCTTTCCTGATCCAGGCGCTTATGTTCCTGTTCATTTTTGGCTTTTTTGGCTGCTATTATCTGGTGGGACTGGTCGGCGCGGTCTTTTGTTTCCTTGGCCGCGACTTCCGCTACCCGCTGCTCGGGAATTGGCTGAAGCGTTACCTTTCCCGTGATGCGATTCTGGAGGATGAGATCAACGAAATTCGGGAGGAGCAATGGGTGGGTGGATTATGTCATTCCACCGTTGTGTTGCAGATGTGGGGCATCATCCTGCCGCTGATCGTCTGGATCTTGCAAAAAGAACGGTCTGCGAAATTGAAGTTCCAGGCGGCGCAAGCGGCAGCGCACCAAACGATCGCTTTCGCGGCCTATATGTTGGGAATGATGGTCTACATGTTTTTATTCTTCGGCATCATGGTGGCAGGTATTGGTGGCAGCCTTTTATCAGGAGGCGGGCAGGTTTCAGGGCTGGTGGGCATGCTGATGGTCATCGTGCTGGTTGGCGCCATACTGGTCATGTTTGCGACTATTCTTACAATTCCCATCTTCCAATTGGTTGGGCTGGTCGGTGTTGTTCGGACCATTCGCGGGCATGATTTCCATTACCCTCTTCTAGGTGGCTTCCTGGAACGCAGGATGAATCCTGTACCCGAGGGCGCCCAATGACAACCTCCACACCCCTTGAGCCAACCTCCGACGAAAAAGTGATGGGGGCGCTGGCGTATTTCTTTGGGATGCTGGGGGCTCTTTTGGTTTGGTTGTTGCAAAGGGAAAAATCACGGTTTGTGCGGTTTCATGCTTTGCAGGCCCTGGGGTTTGATTTGATCGTGATGGTCTTTATGTTTGTGGTGATGTTCTGTTCTTTTGGGGTCATGTTCCTGGGTATGTTTGGGACGATGTTTGCCGGACTGAATAGCTCACCTTCAGAGGCGGCCCCGTTGCTGATGGTTTCCACCATGGGCATGCCCTTCCTGCTGTTCCTGTGTGTTTTCCCGATCGCATTGGTGTTGACGGTGATCCGGTTGTATGCAGCAGTGACCGTACTGCTCGGGCGCGATTTCCGTTATCCCTGGTTGGGGCAGCGAATTGAATCTTTTCTAGGAGATGAAGCATGAAAATATTGATCGCAACGGATATGGAGGGGATCACCGGGGTGACCACATGGGACCAGGTCACGCCGGGGCATGCAGAGTATGCCCGCTTTCGCCGCCTGATGACACAGGATGTGAATGCGGCGATCCGTGGGGCGTTCGAAGCGGGGGCAGAGGAAGTTATTGTGGCAGATGGGCATTGGAATGCTTCGAACATTCTGATCGAGGAGCTCGACCCCCGCGCGCGCCTGAACACAGGCTCGCCCAGCCCGTTCTCGATGATGCAAGGGATCGATGAGACGGTGGATGGCGTGATGTTCGTGGGTTATCACGCGCGCAATGGCACGCCGAACGCCATTCTCGACCACACCTGGTCGTCGAAATGTGTGGCGAATGTGTGGATCAACAATTTGCTGACCGGGGAGTTCGGCTTGAATGGGGCGGTGGCCGGGCATTTTGGCGTGCCGGTCATCATGGTCTCTGGTGACCAGACGGCCTGTGCGCAGGTGGTGGAGACGTTTGGCGAGATCGAGACGGCCGTGGTCAAACAGGCAACAGGACGCTATGCTGCCGAATGCCTGCCGCCGCAGGTGACGCAGGACTTGATCTTTATGGCGGCGGGACGGGCAGTGACTGCTCTGGGCGATGGGGATGCCCCCGACCCGTTCGTGGTGGATACGCCTGTCCGCATCACCGTGGAATTTTTCACCTCTGATATGGCCGACCGGGCTTCAAAGATCCCGTTTACCGAGCGGGCCGGAACACGGGTGTCCATTTCGGCGCCGGAGATGGCGTTGGCGTATAACGGGTTTCGGTCACTGGTGATGCTGGCTTCGGGGTGAGCAGGGGCGCTTTAGGGGCGGGTAGGCTTGATCGTGGTGAGGCAGGCCCCGGCTGAGATGGAGGCGGGGTCTGTCGGCTTCGGAATTTTTTTATTGACCATATGACCGAATCCTTCATATAATCCGTGTCACCGATAGGAAAGGAGGTGGCCGCCCGGGTTTGTTGAACGTGTTGAAGTTTCCCCGTGTATAGTACGTCTGAATCCAATTTTTTCAAGGAGAGAGAAAATGAGATCCAAATGGTTTGTGGTGTGTAGCCTGTTGGTTTTGGCCAGCATGGTGCTTTCGGCCTGTGGCGGTGCGGGTGGCCCGTCGGGAATGAAGACCGAAGTTGGTGAGGGTGAAGGCGAAGTGGCGATCATTGCGTGGGCCGGTTATATTGAGCGTGGCGAAACCGACCCAGCCTATGATTGGGTGACCGAATTCGAAAAGAACACGAGCTGCAAAGTGACCGTGAAGACCGCCGCCACCTCCGACGAGATGGTGACGTTGATGAACCAGGGCGGCTTTGACCTGGTGACCGCTTCAGGCGATGCTTCGAACCGCCTGATCGCAGGCGGCAAGGTGCAGCCGATCAACATCGACCTGATCCCCTCGTGGAAGACGGTGGATGAGCGCCTGCAGAGCGCACCGTGGAACACGGTGGACGGCGTGCATTATGGCGTGCCCTATCAGTGGGGCCCCAATGTGTTGATGTATAGCACCGAGGTTTTCTCTGAAGCGCCGACCTCCTGGGATGTGACGTTCAAGGAAATGACCCTGCCAGATGGCCAATCGAACAAGGGCCGGGTGCAGGCTTATGATGGTGCGATCTACATGGCCGATGCCGCGTTGTATCTGAAGTATCACAACCCCGAGTTGGGCATCGATAACCCCTACGATCTCAACCAGGCGCAGTTCGATGCCGTGGTTGCACTGCTGACCGAGCAACGCGCGTTGATCAATCGCTACTGGCACGATGCCTACGTCCAGATGGACGACTTCAAGAACGAAGGCGTGGTGGCTTCTGGTTCCTGGCCCTTCCAGGTGAATGTGCTGGAATTCGAAGGCGCGCCCATCTCTTCAGTCTTCCCTGTGGAAGGTGCAACGGGCTGGTCTGATACGACCATGATGCACGTGGATGCTCCGCACCCCAACTGCGCATATAAGTGGCTGGAATGGTCGTTGAACCCGAAACTGCAGGGTGACCTGGCGGCCTGGTTCGGCTCGGTTCCGGCAGTGCCGGCAGCCTGCAAGGGCAACGAACTGCTGACCGATACGGGCTGCGCCACCAACGGTTTCGACCAGTTCGACAACATCTGGTTCTGGCGCACGCCTACGGCCGAGTGCTCCACTGGTAAAGGCGGTTGTGTGCCGTACAGCAAGTGGGTTGAAGCCTACGTCGGCATCATCAGCCAATAACCGATTTCGTACCTTTATTGTTCGGGCAGGGTGTATACTCTGCCCGAACAATCATTTCAGGAGCGCAATTTTTTCATGTCCACAGCCGCCATTCGTTTTGAGCAGGTAAGCCGTCACTTTGGGGATGTGAAAGCGGTCGATCAGGTCGATCTCGAGATCCGGGACGGCGAATTCTTTTCGATGTTAGGGCCATCAGGCTCAGGGAAGACCACCTGCCTGCGCATGATCGCGGGCTTCGATCGCCCGACAGCAGGGCGCATCTTTCTCTACGGGCAGGATGTTTCCTTTCTCCCGCCGTACGAACGCGATGTCAATACGGTCTTTCAAGACTACGCCCTGTTCCCGCACATGACGGTGGAGGCGAACATCGCCTACGGGTTGATGATCAAAGGCGTGCCGGTGGATGAACGCCGCAAGCGGGCGGAAGAGATGCTGGAACTTGTCCGACTCCCCGGCTTCGGCGGACGCAAACCCTCCCAGCTTTCAGGTGGACAAAGACAACGCGTCGCGCTTGCCCGGGCCTTGATCAATCACCCCAAAGTTCTTCTGCTCGATGAGCCGCTTGGCGCTCTCGACTTGAAACTGCGCCAGCAAATGCAGGTGGAGTTGAAGTCGATTCAAAAGCGGGTGGGCATCACCTTCATCTTTGTCACACACGACCAGGAAGAAGCACTGACCATGAGCGACCGCATCGCCGTGTTCAGCGAAGGCAAAATTCAACAAGTGGGCACGCCCGCCGATATTTATGAAAGACCTGCGACGCCGTTCGTGGCAGGCTTTGTGGGCACGTCCAATCTATTAAGCGGGGAAGTGTCCAGGCGCATCACCGGCTCCGAGCGCATGTTCTCGGTGCGGCCTGAGAAGATCCATCTTGGCGATGTGAACCAACAGCCCCCTGCAGATATGCTGGCCATCGATGGCGTCATCCGCGATGTGGTCTATTTAGGCTTGTTTACACGCTATCTCGTGGAGATCGAAGGCGGGAGTGACCTGGTGGTGATCGAGCAAAACCTCAAGACCACGTCCATGGATGTGCTTACGGCGCGCGGACAAAAAGTGCGCCTGCACTGGCACAAGGACCATGTCAGTTACCTGGGAAGTTGAGCCGTCATGCTGAACCGCATCTCCACGTACCTCTACCTGCGCCCTAAACTGGTGCTGGCCCTGTTGCTGGGCCCGCCGATGGTGTACATGCTGGTCGTCTATCTTGGGTCTTTGTTCGCGCTGCTCGTGAACAGCTTTTTTTATTTGGAGGAGTTCACCGGCCTGGTCGTGCGGCAGTTCACACTCCGCACGTACGCCAAATTGTTCGAGCCCACCAATCTCGGCATCTTTTTCCGCACCGCCAGCATGGCGCTGGCGGTCACACTGGCTGATATTCTGATCGCCTTTCCGCTGGCCTATTACATTGCCCGGTTCGCTTCCACCCGGCTGAAGACCTATCTGTATATTGCCGTGACGCTGCCGCTCTGGTCGAGTTATCTGGTGCGTGTCTATGCCTGGAAGTTGATCCTGGCAAAGGAAGGCATCATCTCGTGGTTCGCGAACTTGTTCGGCCTGGGCTTTGCCCTCGATAAGCTGTTATCCATTCCGGGGATCGGCGGCTCGTCGCTGTCGCTGTCGCCGATCGGGATGTTCATTGCCTTCTGTTACATCTGGCTGCCCTATATGATCGTCCCGATCCAGACGGCGTTGGAGCGCGTACCCAAGTCGTTGATCGAAGCCTCCAGTGATCTGGGTGCGAACGCGGCGCAGACGTTCCGCAACGTGTTACTGCCGTTGGCGCTCCCCGGTGTGGTGGCGGGTTCGATCTTCACCTTCTCACTCACCTTGGGAGATTTCATCATCCCCCAAGTGCTTGGCAACTCGCGCTTTTTTATCGGGCAGGCAGTGTATTCATATCAAGGCACGGCGGGGAATATTCCGCTGGCCGCGGCCTTCACCATGGGGCCGGTGGTCATCATGATCGTGTACCTGCTGATTGCACGCAGGATGGGAGCCTTCGATGCGCTCTAATTCATTCGTCGACAAACCTTCCTGGGGCCTGATCCTTGGTGCGCTTGGCGCCCTGCTCTTTTTGCATGTGCCGTTATGGATCATCTTCCTGTACTCCTTTACCACCGATGAAGCGACCTATTCCTTTCCGCTCCCAGGGTTGACCACCAAATGGTTTGGTGTGGCGCTGCAACGTTCAGACCTGTGGTCGGCGCTCACGTTATCGGTGCAGGTGGCGCTGGTTGCGACACTGGTGGCACTGGTATTGGGTACCCTGGCCGCCGCGGCCGTGTATCGCAGTGACTTCTTCGGCAGGGATGCGGTGTCGTTCCTGCTCATTTTGCCGATCGCGTTGCCGGGTATCGTCACTGGCATTGCCTTGCGCTCCGCCATTGGTACATTGAACATTCCTTTTTCCTATTGGACCATCGTCATCGGGCATGCCACGTTCTGTGTGGTGGTCGTATACAACAACGTCCTGGCGCGCTTCCGCAGGATGTCTGGCTCGCAGATCGAAGCCTCCATGGACCTCGGCGCCAATTCGTTCCAGACCTTTCGCTATGTTGTCCTCCCGAACATTGCCACAGCCCTGCTGGCAGGCGGGATGCTCGCTTTTGCCTTGTC
>CAZJMZ010000061.1:0-13210 GCA_964547115.1 uncultured Anaerolinea sp.
GGGTTCACTGTGCCGAGCAGGTTCGAAGCATATCCAAAAGCAGCGATCTTGGGCTTCTGCTCCAGGGCGCGGGCAAAATCGTTCAAGTCGAGCGTGCCCTGCTCCACATCGATATCCACCCAAATGACGTTGCAGCCTTTGTCTTCGGCTACCAACAGCCACGGCGAGATGTTGGCATCGTGGTCGAGCCGGGTCACCAGAATATTATCGCCAGCCTGCAAGTTGCGGGCCAAGGTCCGTGACATGTGCAGGGTGAGCGTGGTCATGTTGTTACCGAAGATGATCTCCTCAGGCCGGGAGGCGTTGAGGAAATCGGCCATCGCGGCATGGGCTTCATGCAACACTGCATCAGATTGGCGGCTGGTCTCGAACTGTCCCTCGTGATTGGCGTTGTGTTCGAGCAGGTAGCGGTTGATACGGTCCAGGCTGGGTTTGGCGATCTGCGTCCCGGCGGGGTTATCGAAAAAGATGGCGGGGCGATCCAGCGAGGGGAATTGTTGGCGAACCAGGTTGACGTCGTAGTTCATGGTGGGAGTCCTTTTGTGAGATGGATGATGCAAGCGGAGTCTTGTTCTATGAGCGTGCGATCTCTTCTGCTTTGGCAAATTCTTCGGGCGTGTTCACGTTCCAGAAGGCCAGCCCTTCCGGGTCGGCGGCTGTGAGCTCCTCGCTGGTCAACACCCGCACTTTTACCTGCGGGAACCATGCAATGACCTTCCACTGGTCTGCGGCGAGGGCGGCTTCGATGGCGGGCAGGCAGGTCTCACGGCGATAGAGGGCATGCAATGGTTCATAGCCTTCCGCACTTTTGGCGATGACCACATCCGCTGCTTCCTGGAGCATGAGGCTGCTCATGGCTTCGAAAAGTTTGGCGCTGGCGAAGGGCATATCGCAAGCCACCACGGCCACGAGTGGGTGAGTGGCAGAAGCGATCGCAGTGTAGAGTCCGCCGAGGGCGCCGCGCCCAGGCTTGAGGTCGGTATGAAGCGGGAGAGTGAGGAAGGCATAGTCCTCAGGGCGGTTGGTCGTCACGATAAGTTCATTCGCGCCGGGTTGGAGTCGATCCACAACGCGTTGAATGAGGGGCCGCCCGAGAAAGGACTTGAGGGCCTTGTCTTCGCCCATGCGTGAGGATTGTCCACCGGCTTGTATACAAACGGTTAGCATGGGTGTATTATAGTCGTATGGCGACAGCGATCGGTAACCTGCTCGATGCATTGACCGTTTCGGGGGAGTTGTATGAGAAGCTGGATGACGGTGCGGTGCGGTGTGTTGCCTGTGGTCATCGGTGTGTGATCCGCGAAGGGAAACGGGGCATCTGCCAGGTGCGGTTCAATGCCGGGGGGGAGTTGCATGTGCCGCATGGGTATGTGGCCGCATTACAGAGTGACCCCATCGAAAAGAAACCTTTTTTTCACGTGCTGCCCGGTGCGAATGCATTGACATTTGGGATGTTGGGCTGTGATTTCCATTGCGGGTATTGCCAGAATTGGCTCACTTCTCAAGCCATGCGCGACCCGGCTGCGGATGCGGCGGCGAATTACATCCGCAAGATCACGCCGCAGGCGATGATCGAGCATGCCCGGATGACGAAGGCCAGAGTGGTGGTTTCTTCCTATAATGAGCCGTTGATCACCAGCGAGTGGGCGGTGGAAATATTCAAGGAAGCGCAGCAGGCGGGCTTGTTGTGCGCTTATGTTTCGAACGGGAACAACACGCCAGAAGTGATGGAGTATCTTGCGCCGTATTTATCGGCCTACAAGGTCGATCTGAAGTGTATGAGCGATAAGAATTATCGTTCGTTGGGCGGGGTTCTGCAAAACACGTTGGATGGCATTCAGCGCGCGCATGCGCTGGGTTTGTGGGTGGAGGTCGTGACCTTGACGATCCCCGGCTTTAACGACTCGAACGAAGAGTTATGGGATGCGGCGCGGTTCATTGCAGGCATTTCGCGCGATATTCCGTGGCATGTGACGGCCTTCCATAAGGATTACAAGATGACCGACCCGGCGAACACGGATGTGAAGACGCTCCTGCGAGCTGCGGAGATCGGGCGTGAGGCGGGGTTGCACCATGTATATGCCGGGAATTTGCCGGGCCAGGTGGGGGAGTATGAGGATACTTTTTGTGCCGGATGCAGGGACCGGCTGGTGAAGAGGCGGGGGTATATCATCCAGGAGTATCGCGTCACCGGGGCTGGGACTTGTCCACGCTGTGGAGAGAAAGTGGCAGGTTTATGGCCGTCGGACCCCTCTCAGGTGGGGTTAAATGGGTTGGGGCGGCCTTTGCCAGTTTACTAAATTTTCATTTGCTGTATAATCTGTTGCATCACTCGGAAGGAGGTGCCGCGCGCCTTATATCGTTTCCTTTCCCAAGCCCCGGTAAGACAATCGAATCCAACCAATATTTCTCTCAGGAGGAGAAACGTGAAACGCAAACTGTTTGCTTTACTTTCGTTGCTCGTGCTGGCGAGTGTTGTGCTTGCGGCCTGCGGACCGGCTGCGACCGAAGCGCCTGCCGCCACCGAAGAACCCGCTGCGCCTCCCGCAACTGAAGCGCCTGCAACTGCCGCCCCCACCGAAGCCCCTGTGGCATACGAAGGCATGAAGATCGAAGCCCCCAACTGCGATTATGGTGGCGAGTTCAAGTCCATCGAAGCGATCGATGCGAATACGGTCAAGATCACATTGTGCGTGCCCGATCCGGCCTTCCCCTCAAAGATCGCCTTTACTTCGTTCGGCATTCAGCCGAGTGAATACCTCGAATCCACCGGCGGTAATGGTGCCCTGCTCGAAAAACCGATCGGCACCGGCCCGTATATGGTCGATTCTTGGGAACGTGGCAACCAATTGGTCTTCAAGGCCAACGCCAACTATTGGGGCGAAAAAGCCAAGACCGACACCCTGGTCTTCCGCTGGGGTACTGAATCTGCCCAGCGCCTGCTTGAACTCCAATCTGGCACTGTGGATGCGATCGACAACGTTGGTCCCGATGATTTCGACACCGTGCGCGGCGACCCCAATTTGAGCCTGATCACCCGCCCCGCGTTGAACATCATGTACATTGGTTTCAACAACAATCCGCAGATCGATGGTTTTGATAACAGCACCAATCCGCTCGCCAATGAAAAGGTTCGCCAGGCGATTGCCATGGGCATTGACCGTGAGCGCATTGTGAAGAACTTCTACCCCGAAGGTTCTGAGGTGGCTTCACACTTCACCCCGTGCTCCATCCCGAATGGTTGTGCTGGTGAAGAGTGGTATACCTTTGATGCGGCTGCTGCCAAGGCTTTGCTGGCTGAAGCTGGTTACCCCGATGGTTTCGAGACCGTTTTGAACTATCGCGACGTGGTGCGCGGTTATCTGCCTGACCCGAACGTGGTGGCTCAGGATATTCAGGCCCAATTGAAGGAAAACCTGAACATCACCGTGAAGATCGAAGTGATGGAATCGGGTGCCTTCCTCGATGCGGCTGACTCCGGCCAATTGGCTGGTTTGCACCTGCTGGGCTGGGGTGCGGACTACCCCGATATGACCAACTTTGTTGGTTATCATTTCGGCGCTGGTTCATCCAAGCAGTTCGGTGACAAGTTCGAAGATATCACCTCCAACCTGGACCAGGGCGCCCAGCTCGCTTCTGATGCTGACCGCGCTCCGTTCTACGAAGCCGCGAACAACGCCATCAAGACCCACGTCCCGATGATTCCCGTGGCGCATGGTGGTTCGGCTTTGGGCTTCAAAGCTGGCATCGATGGTGCTCACACCAGCCCGATCGGCAACGAGTATTTTGCGGTCATGAGCAATGGCACTGACACCTTCGTGTGGATGCAGAACGCCGAGCCCATTTCGCTCTACTGCGCTGATGAGACCGACGGTGAATCCTTGCGCGCCTGTCTGCAGGTGACCGAGTCCCTGCTGGCCTATGAAGTTGGCGGCGTGGGTGTGATCCCCGGTCTGGCTGAGTCCTACGAAGCCAGCGCCGACCTGAAGGAATGGACCTTCAAACTTCGCCCGGGCGTCACTTTCCACGATGGCTCCACGCTGGATGCCAATGACGTGGTGGTCTCGTTGGGCTTGCAGTGGGATGCGGCCAATCCGTTGCACACCGGCAACACTGGCGCCTTCTCGTACTGGAGCGGCCTGTTCGGCGCGTTCCTGAACGCCCCTCCCCAATAATCTCCAAGTTTCGTTAATTGTCCCCCGGTAAGGTAAAACTTGCCGGGGGACCTGTAAAAGCCCATGACAACCTACATCCTGCGACGCATTCTGCTTAGTATTCCAGTCTTGTTTGGCATTCTCTTTGCCACATTTGTTTTAGGGCGGGTCATTCCTGGCGATCCCTGCCGCGCTATTTTGGGGGAAAAAGCCACCGATACCGTCTGCAATGAATTCATTAAGCGTCACGGGCTTGACAAGCCGATCATGGTTCAGTTTGGTTATTATGTTTCAGAAGTGGCTACCGGTGATTTTGGACGCTCCTTCCGTTTCTCAAAGCCGGTCAACGACTTGTTGATCGAGCGCCTGCCGATCACCATCGAATTGAGCTTTTCCGCGTTGTTGGTCAGTCTGGTCATTGGAATCCCGTTGGGGGTGATCTCGGCGGTACGGCACAACTCATGGGTGGATGTGTTGACCATGCTTTGGGCGAACACGGGCGTTTCGATGCCTGTGTTTTGGTTGGGGTTGATGCTGGCCTATGTCTTTTCATTGACACTAAAGGATACGCCCTTTCAATTGCCACCCTCAGGGAGGCTTTCGCCAGGGTTGGTGCCTGCACCCTTCTTTGAAACTTGGGGGTGGAAAGTGGCTGAAGGCACCGCATTGTTCACGCTGGTCGATTTTATTTCGCGGATGCACATTCTAAATAGTTTGCTGGCCAGTGATTTCGAAGTGTTAGGCGATGCTTTCAAGCACATGATCCTGCCCGCTGTGGCCCTGGGGACCATCCCCATGGCGCTGATCGCCCGCATGGCGCGTTCGGCCATGTTGGAAGTGCTCGGCCAGGATTACATTCGCACCGCGCGGGCCAAGGGGTTGATACAACGCGTGGTGGTGATGAAACATGCCTTCCGCAATGCCCTCCTGCCGCTGGTGACCGTGATCGGTCTCTCGCTGGGCGGGTTGCTGGGCGGTGCAGTGTTGACCGAGACGGTCTTCAATCTTTCGGGAGTGGGGCGCATCTTGTATGATGCAATCACGGCCCGCGATTACGGCATTGTGCAGGCTTTTACCGTGGTGATTGCCGTCTTTTTCGTCATCCTCAATTTAATTGTTGACATTTCATACGCTTATCTTGATCCCCGCATTCGATTGGACTAACGCATGAGCCAAGACTCTGTTGTCATCGCAAAACTCGATGCTGAAGGGCTGTCGATGCAGTCCGTCAGTTTATGGAACATCACCATGCGGCGCTTGTTCCGGCGCAAGTCGGCGGTGTTGGGCATGATCATTCTTGGTGTATTGATCTTGATCGCTCTAACTGCCCAATGGGTCGCTCCGTATGACCCGATCAGGTCGATGCTGGATGTGAAGGATTATGCAGGCGAGCCCGCCAAACGTCTGCCGCCTTGCATTCATCTGTTCGGTTGTGATGCCGATCAGCCTCAGCATATTCTGGGGTTGGACGGAAACATTCGGGATGAATTCAGCCGCATGTTGTACGGCGCCCGCTTGAGTTTGGTGGTGGGCTTTGCCACGGTCACGTTCGCCATTGTCATTGGTGCGGTATTGGGAGCGTTGGCCGGGTATCTGGGTGGGTGGGTGGATAACACCATCATGCGTGTGATGGATGTTCTGCTGGCCTTCCCCTCACTGTTGTTGGCAATCGCCATTGTCACCGTGCTCGGGCCGGGCCTCATCAATGCCTTGCTGGCCATCGGTATTGTTTCGATCCCTGCATATGCGCGTGTGGTGCGCGCCAGTGTACTGTCGGTGCGTGAGATGGAATACGTCTCGGCGACGCGTGCGCTGGGTGGGGATGGCATACAAATCCTGTTCCGGCGTATTTTACCGAATGCCCTGACCCCACTGATCGTGCAGGGGACCCTGGGAATTGCCTCTGCCATTTTGGACGCGGCGGCTCTTTCCTTCCTTGGGCTGGGTGCCCAACCCCCAACGCCTGAGTGGGGTTCCATGCTGGGGGCCGAACGCAACCAGGTTTTCACCGCGCCGCATTTGGTGTTCTTCCCTGGTGTGGCTATTGCTATGACCGTGCTGGCTTTCAACCTACTGGGCGATGGCCTGCGCGATGCCCTTGACCCGCGGCTGGCGCACATCAGTTGAAGCAAGGCGCATGCCTTTCTTTAGCGAAGCAGGTGGCGGCTGGCAGCAGATGCGGGGCTTTCGATCTGGGCGGATATATGCCATTCTCCCGCAAAAGGAGGTTGAACCGTCGATATTTTGTTCATTCCCTGCTGATGCGTAAATCAATGAATATTCTCTTGGAGGAGAAACATGAAACGTAATTTGAACATAGTGCTTTCACTAATGGTGCTGGCCAGCATGATCCTGGCAGCTTGTGGTGGTGCAGCTGCTACTCAGGCCCCGGCGGAACCCGCCAACACCGAAGCCGCCGCCACGCAGGCCCCGGCTGCTACAGATGCCGCACCTGCAGACAAGAAGGTGGCCACTTTCATCTGGACCCAGGAATTCACCACCCTGAGCCCGTTGTATGCCACCGGCTGGTTCACCACCGTCACCAAACAGTTCTGGAACTGTTGGGCGTGGGTGTATAACGAGAAGAACGAAGTCATGCCGTACCTGGTGACCGAAATGCCCAGCCTCGAAAATGGCGGCATCAGCGCCGACGGCCTGACCATCACCATGAAATTGCGTGATGACATCAAATGGTCGGACAACGAGCCCATCACCTCGGAAGACTTCCGCTTTACCTGGGCCATGACCATGGACCCGAAGAACACGGTCGGCTCGACCTACCCCTATGAGTTGATCACTTCCATCGAAACACCCGACCCCCAAACCGTGGTGATGAAGTTCGATGCCCCGGTGGCCGCCTGGCAATCGTTGTGGACGGGCCTGGTCCCGGCGCATCTGCTCCAGCCGGTCTATGATTCGGAAGGCACGCTGGATAACGCCGAGTGGAACAATAACCCCACCGTGGGTTGTGGTCCGTATAACTTTGCCGAGTGGGAATCGGGCAGTTTTGCGCGCTTTGTGCGCAATGACAATTACTGGGGCACCCCGGCCAAGATCGACGAGATCTTCATCCGCTTTGTGCCGGATGACACGGCGCAAACCTCGGCGCTGGTGGCTGGCGATGCCGACCTGGGTTTGTTCATCCCGTACAGTGAAACGCCCAAATTGAAAGACGCCGGTGTGACCATCATGGTCGAACCTTCGGGCTATAACGAAGGCATCTTCTTCCAGGTGAACGACCAATATTCACACCCGGCCATGCTCGATGTGAACGTCCGTAAAGCCGTTGCCATGGCACTGGATCGCGACGGTTTCAACCGTGATGTGAACCTGGGCGTGGTCAATACGCCCGCCAGCTTCTGGGATGCGCTGCCCTTCTACAATAACCCGCCCCTGACCCCGTATCCGTATGACCCCGAACAGGCCAAGGCCCTGCTGGATGCCGCCGGTTGGAAGGATACCAACGGCGATGGCACCCGCGATAAGGATGGGGTGGAACTGGTCATTCAACACGGCACCACCACCCGCGAAGTGCGCCAGGAATTCCAGGCTGTGGCGCAGCAGCAACTGGCTGAAGTGGGCATCAAGCTGGAGATCTTAAACTACGACTCAGACATCTTCTTCGGCACCTATGCCGATAACGCCCCTGTGTACACCGGTGAACTGGATATGCAGGAGTGGTCAGATGCACCGTCCGGCTTCCCCGACCCGGACATCTATTACTGGCTGTGCAGCGAGATCCCCACGCCTGAGACGCCCAGCGGCGCCAACAGCTTCTATCTCTGCGACAAGGAATTGGATGACCTGATCCAGTTACAGTCCACCCAGCTCGATCCGGCAGAGCGCCAGAAGACCATCTCGCAGATCAACCAGATCTTCTACGATAAGGTCTACTGGCTTGGCCTGTGGCAGGACCCTGATGTGTGGGCGGTGGGTCCGCGTTTGACCGGCGTCAAGTTCTCGGGTGTGACCCCGTTCTTCAATATCGCCGAATGGGATCTCAAATAACGACTCTTTACTAAGCGTGTGGCAGGCTGGCGGCAACTCCGGCCTGCCACCGTTGTTTTCCGGTGCGTCTCGGAGAAAGCGGCACGCGCAACCCTTATGCTCCAATATGTCATCAAACGGCTCTTGCAGGGCATTCCCCTGTTGCTCATCATCAGCCTGACGTTATTCCTGTTGATGATGAATGTCGGCGACCCGATCGCCACCATGGGCGGACGCACCATCACCCGCCCTGCCGACCGCGAACGCCTCACCCGCCAATTGGGGCTGGATCAGCCGCTCTATATCCAGTACCTCTACTGGTTGGTGGGCAACGACTGGCGGCAGGTGGATACCGACGGCGACGGCGTCGTTGATGCGCCCGGTCCGCGCCGGGGCGTTCTGCGTGGTGACTTTGGCACCTCGCTGGTGACCAAAAAGCCGGTCACTGAAATGATCGGCGAGCGCGTATCGAATACGCTCATCCTCATGGTTGCCTCCGAAGTGGTCACGATCGTCTTCGCACTGGTGCTCGGTATTTATTCGGCCCTGCGGCAATATTCCACGCTCGATAATATTCTTACGACCTTATTGTTCATCGGCTATTCCATGCCGATCTTTTTCATTTCGCTCATGTCCATGTACATCTTTGCGGTGTTGTTCAAGCAATGGGGCCTGCCCTACCTGCCCACCGTTGGGATGTTTGATCCACAGGTGGGCAAAACCTTCGGGCAGGTGGTCTGGCATATGGTCCTGCCGGTAACGAGTCTCTCGGTCATTTATTTTGCCGGGTATAGCCGTTACATTCGCAGCACCATGCTCGAAGTCATGAGTCAGGATTACATTCGCACCGCCAAATCGAAGGGCCTGCCCCGGCGGCAGGTCGTGTATATTCATGCCCTGAAAAACGCATCCCTGCCCATCGTCACCCTTGTGGGGCTCGACCTGCCCTTCCTGCTGGGTGGCGCTGTGGTGACCGAACGCATCTTTGCCTGGCCTGGCATGGGCCGCCTGTTCCTCGATCATCTCTCGCGCGCCGATATGCCGGTGGTGATGGGTATTCTGATGATGGTGGCCGTGGCAGTGGTCATTTTTCAAATTCTCACCGATATTGTATATGCGTGGCTCGACCCGCGCATTCGTTATGATTGACCAGCCGCCATGACCATGAACTCTTCCTCCATTCCCCAACTGGCTGACGATCTTTCCACGCCGCCGCTCACGCTTACGCAATTGGGCTGGCTGCGGCTGCGGCGGCATAAAATGGCCTTGTTTGGCGTCGTGGTTCTGCTGTTGCTGGTCCTGTTCTCGTTTGGCGGGTCCTTGATCTATACCGAAAAGTATGCCAACTTCAACGATACCTCTCAGCGCCTGCAGCCACCTTCAGCCCAACATCCCTTCGGCACTGATTCGATCGGGCGCGATATTCTGGCCCGCACCATCTACGGCGGGCAGATCTCGCTCTTCATTGGCTTTGTGGCAGTGTTGATCGAGACCGTGCTGGGCATCCTCGTGGGCGCGCTGGCGGGCTATTACGGCGGCGCAGTGGATGCTGTCTTGATGCGCTTTACCGAAGCCCTGCTCAATATCCCCACCATCTTCCTGTTGTTGGTGATGGCCAAGTTCTTCGGCGGCAACATCCCCGAGATCGAAGTGGCCGGGCGGGTGTTCAGCGGCAGCGTGGTCGTGATCGTGGTGATCATCGGCGCCACCTCATGGATGTATCTGGCGCGCATTGTACGGGCTGAATTCCTCTCTTTGAAGGAACGCGAATTCATTCTGGCCGCGCGTGCCACCGGCACCTCCAACTTCGAGATCATTTTCTTCCATATCCTGCCCAATACTTTTGCACCCATCATTGTCTCGTCTACTTTGAGCGTGGCGAATGCCATTCTTGCGGAGGCGTATATCAGCTTCCTGGGGTTGGGCGTGCAACCGCCTACCGCCACCTGGGGCAATATGCTGGAGAGTTCCGCCAAGTATCTTGATTCTGCGCCGTGGTTGTGGTTCTTCCCGGGCATGTTGATCCTGCTCACCACGTTGAGCATTAATTTTCTAGGCGATGGGTTGCGCGATGCCCTCGACCCGCGCAGCCGTACGGTGTAGCCCCATGACCAGACCTTTATTGCAAGTGACCGATCTCAAGACGCGCTTCCAGACGCCGGAAGGCACCGTCCATGCGGTGAACGGCATTTCGTTTGAACTCAAGGAAGGGGAAACAGTGGCAGTTGTCGGGGAGAGCGGATGCGGCAAGTCCGTCAGCATGATGTCTTTGCTGCGGCTCATCCCCACGCCGCCCGGCGAAGTGTATTCGGGTACGGCGCTGTATCGCGGCGATGACCTGTTGCAAAAGACCGAGCAGGAGATGGAGGACATTCGCGGGCGCGAGATCTCGATGATCTTTCAAGACCCGATGACCTCGCTCAACCCGGTGCTCACAGTGGGGCGGCAGTTGACCGAATCCCTGCGGGTGCATTTGGGTATGGAGCAGGCGCAGGCCGAGAACCGGGCGGTGGAATTACTCGCGCAAGTGGGCATCCCCGACCCGGCCAAACGCCTGGGCGATTTTCCGCATCAGTTCTCGGGCGGCATGCGCCAGCGGGTGATGATCGCCATGGCGCTCTCATGTGCTCCGAGCCTGCTGATTGCCGATGAGCCCACCACCGCGCTCGATGTGACCATTCAGGCGCAGATCATCGAATTGGTGGCGCGCTTGCGCGAATCGCTGCACATGGCCATCATCTGGATCACCCACGATCTCGGGGTGGTGGCTGGCATGGCCGACCGCGTCATCGTGATGTATGCGGGCTTTATTGTGGAAGAAGCCGACGTGCAGGACCTGTACGATAACCCCAGCCATCCCTACACCCTGGCCTTGCTTGCCGCCCTGCCACGCGTCGACCAACGCCGGGGCTCGCGCCTCAAATCCATACCGGGCGCCCCGCCGAATCTTTTGGTGGAGCCGCGCGGCTGTCCGTTCGCGCCGCGTTGTGAATTCGTGATCGAGAAATGCCGCACCACGAACCCCGCCCTGATGAATGTGGGCCCCAACCATGCCTCAGCCTGCTGGGTGGATGTGAAGACTGGAGCGCCGCGATGAGCGATACGAAACCGCTGGTCGAAGTGCAGGACCTCAAGAAACATTTCCCCGTCACGCGCGGGTTGCTTTTTCAACGTCAGGTGGGCTTTGTACGCGCTGTGGATGGCGTCTCGTTCACCATCCGGCAGGGCGAAACGCTGGGCATGGTGGGGGAGAGCGGTTGTGGTAAGACCACGGTCGGTCGTACCATGCTGGGCTTGTATCCTGCATCAGGTGGCCGGGTGGTCATCGATGGTGATGACATCATCCATGCCAAAGGCCGGGCCATGCTCAACATCCGCCGCAAGGCGCAGATGATCTTTCAAGACCCATACGCCTCCCTCAACCCGCGCTGGACGGTGAACTCCATTGTCAGCGAACCGATGCGCGTGCATAAACTGTTCGCGGACGACAAGGAACGGCTGGAACGCGCCAGGGAGCTGCTCGGCCTGGTGGGTTTGAACCCCAACCTCATCAACCGCTTTCCGCATGAGTTTTCAGGCGGGCAGCGCCAGCGCATCGGCATTGCGCGCGCGCTGGCTTCAAACCCGGCCTTCATCGTATGTGACGAACCCATCTCGGCCCTCGACGTGTCCATTCAGGCGCAGGTGGTGAACTTGCTTGAAGAGTTGCAGGACCAATTCGGCCTCACCTACCTCTTTATCGCGCACGACCTTAGCATGGTGCGCCATATCTGTGACCGGGTGGCCGTGCTGTATCTGGGCGTGATGGTGGAACTTGCCGACCGCGATGAACTGTATGAGAAGCCGTTGCATCCCTACACCCAGGCTCTGCTCTCGGCTGTGCCCATCCCCGACCCGCGCAAGGACCGCGCCCGCAAGCGCACCATCCTCACCGGCGACGTGCCGAGTCCGCTCAACCCGCCGTCGGGTTGTCGCTTCCACACCCGTTGCCCCATCGCCATGGAGAAATGCAAGACCGATATACCCCAATGGCGCGAAGCCGCCCCCGCGCATTGGGTGGCGTGCCATGCAGTGACGTAGAATCAACCGGCCCCGTCAGTCCACTGGCGGGGCCGGTTTGCTTAACCCTTGGGGCATGGAGAAGCCGTCACCTTGTACTCAAGACTGTATTCATAGTTCCCGCGCCCATCTACAGCGACAAAGTAGAAGTAAAGCGTCTGGGCATTGAATTCCTTTTCCGACAGGTAGCCTGAGGCATAGTAGGTTGGGCCATCTGCTTGCATTGACAGGGTGGTGGATGGGCCGCCATCCACATTGTAGCTAACGAGGAGTGACTTGATCCCTTCAGGGTCGATCGGCAGGACCGAGAAAGAAAAGAAGGGTGGCCGATTACAGGTCGAGATGGCACCGTATGGGTCCTTGAAATGCGTCGGCACTGAGGTCGTGGTGGGTGTGTTGCTAGGCACAGGCAGGCGTGGCACATAGAGCTGTTGTTTTATGTAGATCCGCGTATCCGTCAGGCAGTTGGCCAGCATCAATTCGTTGATGGTGGAACCTGTGACCACTGCCAGTGAGTACAGCGTGTCATTGGCCTGAACATAGATATACGGCCAGTTGGCCTTTTTCACACAACTGACAGGCGTGCTCGAAGGCGTTTGGGTTGGCGATGGTGTACTGGTGTCCGTCATGGTTGCAGTCGCAGTCAATGTGGCCGGTTCAGTGATCTTGGGGGCGAGTGTGGCAAATTCAGTAGCAGTAGGTACAACTCCGGTTAATGTGAGATACGGACCCAGTTCCATATGCGGTGTTGCACTGGGTGGTGGCACGGTACTTGTAGGAGTGTCGCCAGCTCCCAGCACGGCACCCGTGATGAACAGGTTTGCCAGGCTGGTTGTCAACAACACAGCAAAGACCAGGCGACGGGCAGTGAAACAAAAACAGAACTTCTTTTGTTGCTGCATGAGGCGCTCCTAGTCTTCGGCTTTGGCCCATTCCTCCACCGGGCAGAAGTCGAAGATGCTTTTCTTGGCCTGGTCGAGCTGTCGTTCCGCCTGCTTGCGCCGATGCAG
>CAZJMZ010000062.1:0-7637 GCA_964547115.1 uncultured Anaerolinea sp.
GTCCAGCCCACATCCTGCAGGCGGACGAAATCGCCGGTGCGAAGATCACCTGCCGCGACCCGGTCAAGGATCTCCATCTGGCGCTGGGTGCCCATCTGGCAGGGATAGCACTTACCGCACGATTCATGTGCAAAGAAATGCCCCAGGCTTTGCAAGACCTGTCGCATATCGCGCGTCTCGTCGAAGACCATCACCACCCCTGAGCCCAGCGGCAAACCGGCGGCGCGCAGGTCTTCGAAGGTCATTTTTACATCGAGATGCGCAGTTGTGGCAAAGGCTCCCGCCGCGCCACCGAACAGGACCGATTGCAACTGCCTGCCGCTTGCAACCCCACCCGCCAATTCCAATACTTCGCGAAGCGTGACCCCAAACGGAACTTCATATACACCCGGCTTTGTCACATCACCAGAGACACAAAAGAGTTTCGGGCCCGGCGACTTCTCCGTACCGATCTTGCGATATTCAGCGGAACCCAACCCAATGATCAGCGGGACATTGCACAACGACTCGACATTGTTGATGACGGTCGGCTTGCCGAACACGCCATGGGTGGTCGGGAAGGGCGGCTTGATGCGCGGAAAGCCGCGTTTGCCTTCGATGGATTCGAAGAGCGCCGTCTCTTCGCCACAGATATAAGCCCCCGCCCCCACCCGCACTTCGATATCAAAATCTTCGTTCAGGTAGCCAGCCGCACGCGCTTCGGTCAAGGCATTTTCCAGGGCAGGCACGATGTATTCATACTCGCCCCGAATATAGATGTAACCCTGCGTGGCGCCGATGGCATACCCGGCGATGCACAAGCCCTCGATCGTGCGGTGCGGGTCATCGAGCAACAACACCCGGTCTTTGAACGTCCCGGGTTCAGACTCGTCCGCGTTGCAGATGACATATTTCTGGTCAGCTGTGGCTTTCGCCGCACCTTCCCATTTGATTCCGGTGGGGAACGCTGCACCGCCGCGCCCCACCAGGCCGGAGGCTTTCACTTCCGCGACAACTTCTTCAGGCTTCATGGCTTTGGCTTTTTTGAGCGCGGCATATTCGCCGTATTGTGCCAGGGTCGTGGTCGAGCCGTTTCCGCAGTTGGCTGTCAACATCCGCAACGGACCGCCCACCGCCGATGGCGGACGGCGATCGAATGACACGTGTGTCACGCGGTCATCTCCGGTCACTGACGACTGTCCACTGCCTGTTTCCCACACCGCAGGTGCATGCTCGCACAACCCCAGGCAGGGACTCGGCTCAATGGTCAGAGACAGGTCTTCGGGAGTCTGATGCGGTTCCAATCCGTGCCTGGCACACAGTCGAGTCAAAATCCCATTGGCATCCTTGAGCGCGCAGGCCACATCCGTACAAACACGGATGACCCGTTTTGAGGTCGGCACATTGTAGAACAGGGAATAAAATTCGATCACGCCATGCACGTCGGCCAGCGGCACACGCAACGCTTTGGCAATTTCAGCAGCAACCGGCTCGGAAACCCAGCCATATAATTGATGGGCGGCATGCAAGGCAGGCAACAACCCCGAACGACCGAGCGGTGTGTGGCGTGCAATGGCGGTTTGCAGTGGAGCGAGATCAAGGTCGGTCATGGAGTCTCCGCGAAGGGCAGGGTTAGATATTCAGATTGGCTGTGGCCAGATAGCGCGGCTGGCGGCGATATTGTGTGGCTTGCTCGAAGGCATATGCATACCGGATGAGGTCGGCATCCTGCCAGGCTTTGGCAAAGAACGAGAGTCCCACTGGCAGGCCGAACACATATCCCGCCGGGACGGTGATGTGCGGATATCCCGCGACCGCCGGGGGCGATGTGCTCTCCATATCCCAATTGATGGCGTCGCCGTTGGCCAGGTCGATCATCCAGGCCGGGCCGCCGGTGGGCACGATGATGGCATCCAGTTTATATTTTTTCATGGTGGCATCAATGCCTGCCTTGCGGGTCAGGCGCAAGTTCTTTGCCAGCGCGTTCTTATACTTCGCTTCACGGAGCGAACCCTTTTCAAGCGCGGTGGTCATGCGCTCCTGGCCAAAGTAGGGCATCACCCGCTCGGCGTTGGCTTCGTTGAAACGGACCACCTCTTCGAGGGAATGCACAGGCATGGTCTCTGCCAGACCTTTGAGATATTTATTGAGGTCGGCTTTGAATTCGTAGTGCAACACTTCGCTTTCGCTCTCGCCAAACTTATCAAAGTTGGGCACATCGGCCGGATCCACAATGACCGCGCCCAGCTTCTTCAAGACTTCGATGCAGTGCTCAAAGATCTTCAGAATGCGCGGATTGGTCCCCGCCATGTTGCGCGCCACACCCAAACGGACACCCTGCAACCCGTCATAATCCAACTCTTTGGCGTAATTGGACGAACCCCGCTTCTTGCTGGACCTTGTGGCCGAATCAGCCACATCGACTCCCGTCATGGCCCCCAGCAGCAGCGCCGCATCGGTCACGGTCCGCGCCATGGGGCCGGGTGTATCCTGGCTGTGCGCGATCGGGATGATGCCACTGCGACTCAACAGCCCGAGCGTGGGTTTGAAACCAACGATCCCGTTCGTCTGCGCCGGGCAAATGATCGAACCATCCGTCTCGGTGCCCACGGCTGCCACACACAAGTTGGCCGCCACCGCCGCCCCCGAACCGGAGGATGACCCACAGGCCGAACGGTCCAGGGCATAGGGGTTGCGGGTCAGGCCACCCCGGGAGGACCAGCCGCTCACCGAGCGCCGCCCGCGAAAGTTGGCCCATTCGCTCAAATTGGTCTTGCCCAAAATGACCGCGCCGGCCTTGCGCAATTGCCGCACAATGAAGGCATCCTTCGCGGCCACGTTCCCCTCCAACGCCAGCGACCCCGCCGTCGTTTGCATGCGGTCAGCGGTATCGATATTATCTTTAATAAGGATCGGAATGCCGTGCAACGGCCCACGCACTTTGCCAGCCTTGCGCTCTTTATCGAGCGCGTCTGCGATCTCCAACGCATCCGGGTTCAACTCGATGACCGAATTGATATACGGCCCGTTCTTATCCACGGCCTCAATGCGTTGCAGATACAGCTCCGCCACCTGGCGCGCCGTCAATTCCCCCGCCTCCATTTTTTCGTTCAGATCAGCGATCGTCCATTCCGGTAAGATCATCCTGCTCGCTCCTTGATGAAATGTTCGAGCTGGATCATCTGCCGCCACCCGTGATGTAATGCTCCAACTGCGAAATCACGAACTTCTGCTGGTCGACCATTTCCTTCAACGCATCGCGAGCCGAGATCAACCCGATCAACTCATCGCCTTCAAACACCGGCATATGTCGGATGTTCTTATCGATCATGATCGCCACACATTCCTCCAGGGTTTGCGAGGCTTGCACATACAGCACCTTGGCGGTCATGATCTCGCTCACTTGCGTCTCGCGCGGGTTGCGTCCATGCAGTTCCAGCCGCCGCACGCAATCGCGCTCCGAAAGGATGCCGGCCACTTTGCCGTGCTCCAACACCATTACCACCCCGGCGTTCACATCCGCCATCAACTTCATCGCCGCAAATACACTATCAGTCGGCGCCACCGCATACACTTCCCCGCCTTTTTTATGGATGATATCGCGTAAAAGAGCCATAGCTGCCTCCTTCGGATTGGGCAAAGTATAGACTCAAATCCTTTCCCTTGCAAGAAAAACAGGACAAAAGCCCCGCCTCCCATTCAGGGGAGGCCCGCTTCTGCCTCCAATCCGCCTCTCCCGCCTCTGACAGCTTGTTTCAAACCGTTAAATTGCTCAATAATCTGGAATATCTCATCGTTTTCACCCCACAACCCGCCTAACCCTTAATAACATCTTGCCTACGCGAAGTATTTCTCGGTAACCAGGGTCACCAATACATCCACAGGCACTGACACGTCCAACACAAACGCTACGGCTGGCTCTTCCAACGCGGCAAACTGACTTTGCAACATCCCGGGTTTCATGTAATGCCCTGCCCTGCCCGCCATGCGCTCGAGGATCAAATCGTAACTGCCTTTGAGGTACAGCAACTCCACACCGGGGGCGTGTGCCAGCAATTGCTCGCGATAGGCTCGTTTCAAAGCCGAACAGGCCAGCACAGGGTGACGCCCTGCTGTCAGTGTGGTTGTCAATAAATTGGAAAGAGCAGCCAGCCATGGGGTGCGGTCTGAATCGTCGAGCGGAATCCCTGCCTGCATTTTGGCAATGTTTTCCGGCGGATGAAAGTCATCGGCGTCGAAAAAGTCCCAATCCAATTTTTGAGCGAGGGCTCTGGCAAGTGTCGTCTTGCCCGAGCCAGAGACGCCCATAACGAGAAAACCGCGCGGCGCGCTCATGCCAGGGCCTCGATCAGCGCAGCACCCAAATGCTCGAGCCCGGCTTGCACCAGATGCAGCCCTGCAGAGGGTTGCCAGCGGCCCGTGTGCAGACTGTCTGCAATAGCAAAGGCCGCCACCGCAGGGCGTTGATATGCGTGCGCCACAGCCAGCATGGCCGCGGCCTCCATCTCGACGGCCAGCACACCCTGCCCCTGACGCGCAAGCACCTCGCGCCGCAGTTCACGGAAGGGCGCGTCGGTCGTCCACACCGGGCCGAGGTGATGCGCATGTTTTCGACGGGTCAATGCCTGGCTGAGGCCTTCGGTGAGGGTCGGGTCGCAGGCGACCTGCGGGCCGGGCGGCAGGTAATGGCGCGAAACGCCCTCTTCGCGCAGGGCATGTGTGGCCACCACCAGGCTGCCTGTGATAAGTGCAGGCTGTAAACCACCCGCCATGCCCACCAACGCAAATTGCCGCACACCCAGTGCCGTGAACTCATCGGTCAGCGCGGCAATGGCCGGTGCGCCAACGCCGAAGCCCGTCGAGAGGGCCAGGTCCATTTTTTTGAAGAGATGGAACTCACCCAAAAAACCACGCAAGGGGCGGGCGGCATGGCGGCGCAGCAAAGCCGCAGCCAGACTCTTTTGTGGCGCAAAGATCACCGCGCGCGGAACGGGAAACTCTGGCAATTGACCCAGGGCACGGCGATGCGCGAGATATTCGGCCGGGGTGAGCAGGGGGTCAAGGTCAATGGGGTCGGTCATGATGACGCCTGATTGTAAAGCGGAAGCAGACCATCAGAAAGGCTTGCAACAGTTCAGCGGCCAGCATCGCCAGTGTGGCGCCCTGCAGGCCAAAGCGTTCGACGAGCAACGAGTACAGTACAAGCGAGACTGCCAGCGAAATGGCGATCACAATCGCCAGGCGGGCCTCATATCCCTGCACAACGAATTCCACCGAAAGGAAAGCCGACACGGTATAAGGCACCAGGCACCAGACCACCACGCGTAGCAACCCCACCGCAGAGAGATACTTTGCTCCAAAGAGTAAGGCCAGCAACGGCTGTGCCAGCCACGTAACGGCCAACGCCAGGGCGAAACTGCCAGCCAGCAAACTCAACAACACCCGCCGTGAAGTCTGTGCTGCATCGGGGAGGCCTCGCGCGAGATTGGGAAGCCATGCGCCCAACAACGCATAATGCCCGAGCTTGAGGGCTTCGAGGATCCGCGTGGAGGTGGAGAGTAGCCCCGCCGCTGAAGCGCCGAGCCAAACCGTTACCGTCAGGATGCTCAGGCGTTGGGACAACATGCCCAACGTCGAAAGGGCGGCGAAGGGCAGGGTCAGGCGCAGGAGCGGACGTACATCCAGAAACGGCAACAGGCGCAGTCGTGGCAGCGAAGCGGAATACAGTCCGATGGCAACAACAGCGCCGAGAGCTTGTCCGACCGTGAAGTAGGCACATAGGGTGAAGATATCGCGGGCCAGCACCACAGCCACCACCTGCGTGCCACCACTCACAAAGTTCAAGGCCCAGAACAAGTCCATGCGGTTGAGAGCGCGGAACAGTGCAGAATAGACCGAGATCAACGCAAGAGGGAACAACGCCAGCAAAAGGACCAGCAGGGCCGGTTCAGCGCGCAACCCTGCGGCCCCCAACCACCATACGCCCGAAAGCAAAACCTGCAAAGTGAACGTGCGCTGACTCAATTCAGGCAACAGGCCCAAGCGCGCGGTCTCGCGCAGCAGCAGGGTGTCGGTGCCAAAGGTGGTGAAGGTGTTGCCGATCAGCAGGAGCGATGCAAAGAAGGTGAACTGCCCAAAATCGGCGGGAGCAAATCGCCGGGCGGCGATCACCGTGAAGACCAACCCCAACCCATGCGCCCCGAACCGTGCCAGGAACAACCACGCCGCACCGCGCCGCAACCCCGAGGCAAACCCATTCACGCCCGCCACCGCAGCAGGTCCAGCAGCAGGTTGGCGAGCAATTGACGCAGACCGGGGCGGGGTTCAGTGTGCGCATACGCCCGCAGGCGCAGTTGCGTTTCCCAGGTCGCACGCCGGTCCCAGCGCAGGTCGGCACGGCGCGCCAGCGCGATGCCATCGCCCGCCATCTCGTGCAGCACGTTCGCCTCCATCGGGCGCATCGCCAGCGCGAAGGTCTGCACCGCCGACCGGACCGTGCGGGTGGTGAGCACATGGCTGGCCTGCAACAGTTCAGGCCGTTTGCTGGCATTGAGGTCCACGTCGAAATCGTAAGCGCGCAAACCCGGCACGAGACGCTTGAAACTGGCCGGAATGAGTTCCATGAACGAGTCATAGATCGCCAACGCCTCTTCCAAGGGAAGAAAACGAAAGTCGGTCTGTCGGTGCTGCAACGGGACTTGAAAATAATCCACCCGACGGGCAAAGTGCGTGCCCATATCGCCAAACCCGGTGGTCAATGAAGTGCGTGGAAAGACAAGTACGTGATTTCCCGCCGTGAGATAGCGGACCAACACCGGAAAATATTCCTCCGTATCGAACGTGGACCACACCTCATGCAGCGCCTCCCCACCCACCCGCGAACCGTCCCGGTACCAACGGGCAAAGGCTTCCCACCCGGCCTCGCTCCAGACCTGCCCTTGTATCGAGGGCAACTGCATGAAGAACACATCCCCGGCGTCGGGCAGCGGTTCAAACGGTTGATGGGTGTATCCATTGCGGGGGTAGCGAAAGAGCGAAAGCCCGGCTATGCGCGGATGCCCCGCGTAGAACTTCAGCCCTTGTTGGGCGTACAGGTAGAACGCCGGCGAGACGAGCAGGTCATCTTCAAGCAGGATGGCCGAGCCATACCGGGCGGTGAGGTCACCGCAGAAGAAAAAATTCCGCAGCAAGCCGAGGTGCGTTGTGTGCGCGATGACCTGCTTGGGGCCGTGCGGCCACGCAAAGGCCTCTGCCACCGCACGGACTTCGGGATGCGTGCCGCCGGGTCCCTGATCGATGGAAAAGACCAGCGGCACCGACTCGCCTGATGGGTAATCAGCTTGCGCGAGGGACCGCAGCAAACGCAGGAGCGCCTGCGGACGGTTGTAGGCGGGGATAATAATGGCAGGCTGCATGTCAGTTGGAAATCACAACCCAGGGGAAGGGCGGCCGCTGGAACCAGCGCACCCACCAACGCCGTGGACGGTATAAAAAACGCGGGGCAAACGGGGCGAGGTCAGACAGGCGATGATGATGATACGAGGCGCTCATTTCCGGGAAACCCAGCCCGGCATAATATGCGCGGCTGCGCTCCGCCGCTGCGGGCAGCTCGGCCTCTTCGTACAGTGGGCTATCGATGAGGTGGATCTCGCCTTGCG
>CAZJMZ010000062.1:7737-13060 GCA_964547115.1 uncultured Anaerolinea sp.
AGGCGGGCAGCGAGCCAACCGTTGCCGCATCCGAGGTCGAGGATGGCGAGAGGCCTGGAGTGGCGGGACAGGTGACGGCTGAGAGCCGAGGCGGAGGCGGCGCGCAGCCGCCATTCCAAAGCGTGGGGGTGAGTCTCCGGCACATGCGGCAGACGCATCACCAGGTCATCGGGATGGAGGCGCCCCTCTTTGGCGCGCACGCGCAGGTACAGGTCAGCGTCCATGCTGCTGGAAGGTGTAGAGGATAAAGTCGCCCCCGTTGCGAAACGGAACACTTGCGCCGAGGCGTTCATCGGCGCGCATCAATCCGCGGGCCAGGCGCGGGAAGCGCAATGGAAAACGATCCATGTAAGAGGGCGGGCAAAACCAACTGATGGCCTGCTGATGCAGGAGACGATAGTCCGCGCCAAACGCAGCCCTGACCGTGCGTGGCGTGTGATACCACGTCCGTACGCCCGCGCCTTCCACATTCGCCAACACCCCATTCGGGTGCCAGCGCCGCACAGCCACACGGATGTGCCCACGCACGAGCAGGGCCAACTCCCACGGGCAAAAGGGCGGCATGACGACGAACACCACCACGCCGCCAGGCTTGAGCACGCCAGCGAGCGCAGCCGTGACCGCCCGCAGGTCAGGGATGCAGTTGAGCCCGCCAAAGTTCGAGAAGACCAGGTCATATGGCCCGCCCGTGACTTGCGGCAATTCGGTAAAAGAGACTTGCTGCACAGTAAAGCCCTCGCCTGAAACGCGGGCCGCCTTGGCGCGGATCGCATCGAGCATGCCAGCGGCGATATCCGTGGCATGGACGCGCAAGCCGTGTTCCACAAAATACGCAGCGTCACTGCCTGTGCCCGCGTTGAGTTCCAACAGCGCGCCACCCGCTGGAATGCGGCGCAGCACTTCCGCGCGGATCAGTCCACGCGCCCAGCGAATGACCGGGTGCGCTTCGCAGTAGGCGTCGTACACTTCGGCCTTGCGCGAGAAGCCTGCATCCACCATGCGCAGGTCAAGCATGGGTCGCCTCCGCGAGCTGGCGGGCGGCAAAGCGGCGCAAACGCCAATCGGTCACGAGCCAGCCGAACAGGTGCAGGGGCGTCCGCAGCATCTGCCGCCAGTTGCGTTTACGCCACGCCTTGCGCAAGCGGAATTCATAATGCACCCGGCTGTGCAGCATGCGATAGAAGCCGGTCGGGAAAGGCCCGCGATACAACATCGCCAGGTCTTCTGAGTCGGTCCAGTTTTGTTTGCGGCCCAACTCCAATTTCACACGCTCAAAGAATTTCGTGCCCGGCAGTGGGTACGAGACCGAGATGCCGATATCATCGGGCGCACACTCGCGCACCATGCGCAGGGTCTTTTGCACATCGGCCCAGGTTTCGCCGGGGTACCCAAATTGCAGAAAGAAGCCCACCTCGATGCCCTGCGCCCGCAACAGGCGCGCCGCGTTGTAAATATCCTCCACGGTGTCGCCCTTGTCCATTGCATTCAAGATGGCCTGCGAACCGGATTCAGCACCCAGCCACACGGTCTGGCAACCGGCCTGCGCCAGCGCGGCAGCCGTCCGTTCGTTGACAAGGTCGGCACGCATCAAACACTTGAACGGCACGACCGCAGCCAGGTCTCGCAGGCAGGCGGCAAAACGCGTGAGCCAGTTGGGCTTGAGGCCCAGAATGTCATCAGCAAACCAGATGTGATCGGGCGCGAAAGTATCCTTCAACCATTTCAGTTCAGCAGCCACATTTTCAGGCGAACGCGAGTTGTAGCGCTGGCCCCAGATGGGCTTGGCGCACCAGTTGCAGTGATACGGACAGCCGCGCGTGGTGACCATGTTCATCGAAAAATAGCCATGCTTGTCGAGCCAGATGGCGCGATATTTTTCCACATCCACCAGGTCCCAGGCAGGGAAGGGCAGCATGTCCAGATCGGTGATATCTGGACGGCGCGACGCTTGCACCGTGTGTCTTGTGACCGCTCCCATGACCGGCCCCGCCTCCCGCTTACCCGATAGCTGCTCGAGCAATTCGAGCAGCGTGATCTCCCCTTCGCCAAGCAGACAATGATCCGCGCCGTGCTCAAGATACAGAGCGTAATGATCGGTGGCATCGGCCCCACACAAAATGACCACGCATCCGCGCTCCTTCGCCATGCGGATCATGGTGAACGCGGCTTCGCGCATCCGCAGCAGGCACATCTTCGAGAGGTAGTTGAAATTGTCTTCGTAGATCACGGCATAGCGCGGCTGGTGCAGGTCCAGGGCCTGCGCCCACGCCTCTTCCGACTCGGCCAGCATTGCATCGAACAGCGCCACGGTATAACCATGCTGGCGCAGCCAACTGGCAGCGTACAACGTGCCCAGCGGTGGATAGGGCTGCATGGCCTCCCATAACTTGGGATCGAAGCGCAAATAATAGGACTGACCCAGCAAGACTTCGCTCATGGTTTCAACCCTTTTCGAATTGGGCAACCCGGTGGGTGAACCGGTCCCAGGTATGTGAACGATGCTGGTCAAAATTACCCTGGCACACTTCAGCAGTGAAGACCGTCTCTGCGCCAAAGCCGGGCTGCTTTGAAAAACGCGCGATCTTGCGATTCATTTCCCAGCGCTCGAGGCGGTCGCCGAGTTTGTGGCGCAAGGGAAGTTCGAAGAGGTGCTGCAGACTTCCGGCGCGGGAGGGCGCGGGCAGTTCCGAGGTATTCTGCGCGTTGGGGAGAAAATCCTGCACCCAGGCATTAGCTTGCAGCAAACGGCGGTACACAACTGCGCCAGTGATCGGCCGCATTTGCATCAGTTCACGCGCCGAGTACAGGTCATGCACGGGCCAGGCCAATGATGATTCGGAGAGGAGCAGGTTGGGGCACAGGGTATGAGGCGTCATGCGGTTGAGGAGCAGGGCAAAGGCGCGGGCAGTCCATACCCGGTCGCGAGCGGTCACCAGCAAATAATCCAGATCGGCATGACCGGGAGCGTTCAATACGGCGAGGGAACCGGTCAGTGCCACCATGCGGACGAAAGGCAGCGCCCCCAGCCAGCGTCCATATCGCACTGCAGTCGGCAGGAGCGCGCGCGAACGGGCTTCACGTTCGGCCCGCAACGCGACCACTGCGGCCCGCCCTGGCAGGTGATAATAGCCGGCCTGCACATCCTGCCAGCCAGACAAGGCCTGGCGCACGGCATTCAGATCGGCGCGCACCGGCAGGTATCGGTGGATCTCCTCCAGCCGTAATGGATAGTCGAACACATCCGAATAGGCCAGCGTTTCCAAAATGGCGCGCGCAAGGGTATCATTGTGCATATCGGGCAAAACTATACTGCCCGCCCACACTTCTGTCAAACCGCCTCCACCCGAACCACAGACTGCACAGGTTGAGGCGCAGTTTATTAAATGGCCAACGTTTCACACTTCTCTCAAAGTTTCAGGGCTGTTCTTCAACCGTTGAACACAGCCTGCCATCGGCAGGTATATTTACGACCCGGGGGCCAGGTGGCTTGATGAGCGATCAACACGCTTCCTCATTTCATCTGGCCATCGTCAGCCCATTCCCCCCTGCCATCACCGGCATCGGCCAATATGGATACCACCTCACGCGTGCGCTTTCAGCTTCAAGTGCGTTCGAACGCATCACCGTGCTGGCTGGTTCGCACCGCAACGACGTGATACCCAATCATCTCGGCACCACGACCCTGGAGTATTGCTGGGCGCCCGGCCAATGGCAGGCTCGCGCCGTAATCATCTCACGCCTTAAGGAACTAAGACCCGACCTGGTGTGGTTCAATGCCGGGGCCAGCATCTTTGGGCGCTCGCCGTGGGTGAATGTCTCGGGCCTGCTGACGCCCATGCTCACCCGCCAGTTGGGCATCCCCACCGTAGTTACGCTGCATGAACTGGTCGAGCGCACCGACCTGCGCGCCCTCAACGCTCCCGGTGGACCGTTCGCCCAAGCCGGTGCACGCCTGCTCACCCGCATCACATCGCAGGCCGACCTGGTATGCCTGACCATGAAAGAGTACACCGACTGGCTCAGCGCGCAAGGCGTGGAATGTGCACACATTCCCATCGGCGCCTACCACGAACCGGAACTGTTGGAAGAATCCGATTCACCCGAACTGCTATTCTTTACCACCCTCGCCCCCTTCAAGGGACTCGAACTCCTGTTGGCAGCCTTCGAGCGCTTGCGCCGCACACACCCGCAATTGACGCTGACCATTGCCGGGTCTGAGCATGTGCGCTTTCCGCAATACGCCCGCGAACTACGTGAGCGCTACGGGCAGATGGCCGGACTTCATTGGCTGGGGCAAACCTCTGAAGACGAAGTGCAAGACCTGTTCCGCCGCGCGCAGATCGTGGTGCTGCCCTACACCGCCTCCACCGGTTCCTCCAGTGTGTTGTACCAGGCTGCCACCTGGGGCCGGGCCGTGGTGGCTTCGGACCTCGTCGAGATCCAGAAACTCGCACAGGAAAGCGACCTGCAAATGGAATTCTTTGAAAGTGGGAATTCCAATCAGTTGTTCACCGCACTGGAAGCATTATTGACCTCCCCCCAACGCCGTCGCGCCCAGACCCTGCACAATTTTCAGGCCATGCAGCGCATCCGTCCTCAGGAAACGTGCCGCCAATATATCCGGGCCTTCAATCGTGCACTCGAGATCCGCAACAGCCCAAAACGGATCCCGGTTCCACCAGAGGCAAATCACGCATGACAGTACGGCGCGTTCGTCTGGCCGTGGCGTTGGCGATCGCATGTCACGGGCTGTTCATTCTCACAGCCCGGTACCGCCTGAGTTACGATGCCTACACCCACATGCTGTTCGCCGACCATTACGCCAGTCAGTGGTTCTCGCTCTGGGAACCACGCTGGTACACCGGCTTCACAGTGGTCTCCTACCCGCCGCTCACGCATCAACTCATCGCACTCTTCATCCCATTGCTCGGTTTCGACAAAGCCTACGCCCTGCTATTATGGCTGGTGACCAGCCTCTACCCATTGGGCATCTACGCCTTCAGCCGCTGTTTCACCGGCAAAGCGGCCGCTTCGTACGCGGCATTGGCCTCGGCAGTGCTCATGCCCATCTACGTCACGGCGCACATCTTTGGGCAACTGCCGTTCCTCACCAGCACTCTCACCGCCCTGCTGGCCGCCGCCAGCTTCAACCGCACCCTGCGCGAAGGCGGACGACTCAACCTGGCACTCTCTGTGGCGCTCATAGCCACGGCCATGGCCATGCACCACGCCACCTTGATGGTGCATCCGTTCTTACTGCTGGCAGTGCTCGTCAACCGCGCCGCCAGTGTTCACTCTTCGCAATGGCGCGGCCTCGCCCAGC
>CAZJMZ010000063.1:0-13045 GCA_964547115.1 uncultured Anaerolinea sp.
GACCCAAACATGTTTTCAAGACATGCGCCTTCAGCCGCTCGGCCATCCCTCCAAATCCCGACTTATTGCCGGGAAACGGACGTCATTTTACCATGAAAGAAATCGACCTGATATGTTCGTGCTGAAACGCGCCTGCCGGGGTTATCAGCATAAACCCACAAGGATAAAACATCATGAACCCCTATCTTGCCACCGTGCTCACCTTTGCCATTGCCATTGCCTTCCTGCGGATCATGGATTTCTTTGCTCATCGCGGTTGGATCGAAAGCAAGCTGAGCCGCAAATTCATCCACATTGGGACGGGTCCCATCTTCGTTTTGTGCTGGCTCATGTTCCCAGACCTTCCCTCCGCCCGCTATCTGGCCGCGCTTGTGCCCCTGTTGATCACGCTGCAATTTGCCCTGGTGGGCACCGGGTTGATGAAAGACGATGCCGCCGTGCAGGCCATGACGCGCACGGGCAATCCACGCGAGATTCTGCGTGGTCCATTGTTTTATGGAATTGTCTTTGTCTTGTTAACAGTGCTGTATTGGAAAGACTCGCCGATCGGCATCACCGCCCTGATGATGATGTGTGGCGGCGATGGAGTGGCGGATATCGTCGGGCGGCGCGTGCGCTCGCCAAAATTATTCTGGTCGCCTGAGAAGAGTGTTGCGGGTTCGGTGAGTGTGTTTGCAGGCGGCGCCTTGCTCTCTGTGATTATCCTGCTCGTGTATGTGCAAGTGGGTCTTTTTGCCGGACCGTTCAGCGACTATCTGTTACCCATTGCCTGGATCGCCTTGGGCGGTATGCTGGTCGAATCGCTCCCCTTCAAAGACGTGGACAATATCACACTGACCGTGATCTCGGCGTTGATCGGGCACTGGGTGTTCTAATGTGCAAGCGCTTTTAACGCTTTTACCAATTCGCGTGTAAAGAACTCGCGGCCCTGTTCGTTCAAGTGAATGGCGTCTTTGTAATAAGCAGCTGGAATCGTCTTTTGGTCGAAATCTAGAAAGGGTACGTTGTTTTGCGCCAGATAGGCACTCAGTTTTCGTATATAGGTGTCCAGTCCGCGCGGTTGCAGGGCGGGGGTGCTGAAGCGCAGGATTGGCATACGTACCAGTACCAGTTGAATATCGTTCTCGCGGGTCAAGCGGATGATCTCAGGCAGGAAGGAGCGTTCCACCTGGCTGTCAAAATCCAGTGAGGCAGGGCTATATAGGAAATCATCAGCCGCATCGATGGCCTCGCTGAGGAATTGCTGGTCGAGATTATTCTGCTGGAAGACCGCATACAGGGCCTGCTCCATGCAGGCCTGATCGCAGTGCAACAGGGCTTCAGGGATCGGGTAGCGAAGATGGTATTCCAAACTTTCACGTACGGTCCAACGGGAACCATATAACGGCAAATAGGCCTCCGCCCACCGTTCAAGCAAGCTCATCTGGGAGATGTAAGCCCGTTCGATAAGCAGCGTGTCTTCTGGCGAGGCGAACTCATCCACCTGCTCAAAATACCGGCCAGTGACGCGATAGCCAGGGGTGGTCATCATCGTATCGCGCAAGAAGATGACCAGATACTTGGGCTTGAAATCCGCTTCGACAAGATTGTTCTTGATGATGAGGTACCAGATGGTGGAGGCTGTACCGATCAGGCTCGCCAGTTCGGCCTTTTGGCCAAGGCCTGCGTTGAGTGCGGTGATGTCGATGGCATCACCGGGCATGGAGTCGCCGAGCAGGAAGTAGACGGGTTGTTGTGTGTTAAGGATGTCGATATACGTGGTACGGACCCGTTTATCAAGTTCCGGGCCGATGGCTTTGGGGTAAGGTAGGTCATACCGCTGCGGTATGTAAAGGCTGAGCAGCCCGAGCAGTACAAAGGTGGCGATCAGGTAATTTCGTAGAGGAAGCATGGGCTTAGAATTGGAAGTAGATGAAATCGGGCATCGACGAGTTGAGATAAACGATGATGGCTGCCGTGGCCACTGCATAGTAAATGGCACGCAGGAAAGAGGCTTCGGGTGTGTGGCGTTCCATGAGCAATTGTACGAGCAATGGTAACGCGTAGGCTGCGGTGACTGTGAGTGTCAGCAGGGCGATGGCTTGTTGTTCCAACGAACCAGCCCAAGGATTGGAAAAGAGGCGCAGCATCCAGCCCGGGGATGGAGCAGCAAAGATCATCCAACTGAATATGATGAATCCGAACATGACCAGCCAGGCGAGACAGGTATGGACTGCGTTGCGCGGTTTCCAATTGCCGCCAAAGCCCGCGCTTTGGTAAAGGAGGATGAGCAGGCCGTGGAACAAGCCCCATAGCAGGAACATCCAGCCTGCGCCATGCCACACGCCGCTGATGAGCATCGTCACCAGTGGAGGGATGGTTTGGATCAGCCAGTTGGGGCGGCTGGTGGTCATCAGCCAGCGGCGGACGGGAAAGAAGATATAGTCCCGCAGCCAATTCGAAAGGGTGATGTGCCAGCGGTTCCAAAATTCGGTGGGGGTAAGCGCCAGATATGGCGACTTGAAATTTTCAGATGTGTCGAAGCCGAGCAGGCACGCAACCCCGCGTGAAAGGTCAACATAGGCCGAGAAGTCTGCCAGAATTTGCAGTGTGAATCCCAGCGCGCCCGTCAGGGCCAGCAACAAGGTGGGCTCTTCGAGATTGAAGATGCGGCTGGTGAATGGGCTGACGCTATTGGCCACCACGATCTTTTTAAAGAGCCCCATCAGGATCAATGGCCAGGCTTTGTATAAGAGATCGGCTCTCCATATGCGCGGAGCGGCGATCTGTGGCAGAAGTTTCTGCGGTCGGTCGATGGGGCCGGCTGTGATCTGTGGAAAGAAAGCTACATACAAACCAAAGTCTACAAGTGAGCGAGTCGGTTGAAGTATGCCGCGGGACACATCGATCATATAGCCCAGTTTCTTAAGCGTGTAGAACGAGAGCCCCGCAGGTAGCAGAATGGTCTTGAGAAAGATGTCAATTGAAAAGCCCCAGGCTTGTGCGAGCGCTGCCAGGTCGCTCCGAAAGAAATCAAAATACTTGAAGAAGCCCAGCGTGCCAAGGTTGAGCAACAGGCTAAGGGATAGGAAGAACCGCACGCGTGTATCCCAGCGGCGCATGGCTTGCGCAAGCAGGTGATCTGCCAGGGTCGAAAGACCCAACATCCCGGCCAGCCAGGGGTTGAGCCAGCCATAAAAGACGTAACTGACCAGCAACAACCAGCTGTTCTGCCAGCGTCGGTCACGCACCAGCCAATACAGCCCGGCGACAATGGCGAAGAAGACCCAAAACTCTCCGCCGGTGAAATTCATTTGTCAGCCTCTTCGCGCTTCAATATCATCACTCGGTAGCTCTCGGCGTACTGCATACCCTTGTCTTTGGCTTCCTCCGCGGCCCACTCGGTCATCCATTTGCCCACTTCATCCACAGGGACCTGGCTCACATGTTGCTGCAGGGCCTTGATCTTGACTTCCAGCGTCTCGCTGATGTCGATCCATGTATCCGACTTTTCACTACCGTGAATATATAACCGGCTGACATCGTGCGGCTCATACCCAGCCGCGAGCAGGTCGGTGAACATCAGCCTGCTCCCCGCTGACGGGAAAACCGCCGTGCAGGCCGCTTGTGCCGCCGCGCGGTGATCGGGGTGATTGACATAGTCGTTGCCGTAGAACCAGGCTTCGGGGTTGCCCGAGAGAACCGTATCAGGCTTATGTTGGCGGATGAGGCGGGTGAGGTCCTTGCGGAGTTGAATCGTCGGCTCCAGTTCGCCATCCGGGTAGCGCAGGAAGATCGTTTCCTGCACACCCAACACGGCATTGGCCGCGAGTTGTTCCTTTTCCCGCAACTCGGCCAGCGCCTGCTTGTGACTGCCATCTTTGGCCGGATCATTCGAGCCCGAGTCGCCGCTGGTGATGACCACTGAGATGATGCGGGTTCCGGCGCGCGCCCACTTGGCCAGGGTGCCGCCCACGCCAAATTCCTGATCGTCGGGGTGGGCTTGAATGGTCATGGCGATCTTGGGAAGATATTCAGTACTCATAAAATGTGCTCCTCTACCACAGGGTTTGGTGGCACGATTGTACCCGAAAGCCCCGCGTGACTTTGGTGTGTAAGACCTGCCTGTCTGCCCTTGTCGTAACCCTGGCGGTCACGGGGGTATAATCCCGCTCTTGTGAAACCACTTCAATTTGTCGAAAGGTCGTACGCATAGCAATGAACGTTGAAACAGTCGTAGAGAACAAACCCAAAGGGCTGGAACCAAAATGGAAGGTGCTGATCTCGGTCATGTTCGGCATCTTCATGATCATCCTCGATTCGACGGTGGTCAATATCGCTTTCAAAACGCTCGGGCGTGAATTCAACGCCAGTCTCACCGATGCGCAATGGGTGCTGAGTATTTATGTCCTGTCGCTGGGTATCACCACCCCAGTCTCCGGCTTCCTCGCCGACCGGTTTGGCATTAAGCGAGTTTACCTGCTGGGCCTGGCCTTGTTCGTTTTCGGCTCCCTATTGTGCGGCTTTGCGCCCACACTCGGCTGGTTGATCGCGGCCCGCGCCTTGCAGGGCTTTGGCGGCGGGATTGCCCAGCCGCTTGGCCCTGCCCAGCTCTACCGCGCCTTTCCGCCCAAAGAGCAGGGCACGGCCCTGGGCTTCTTTGGTATCGCGCTGGTCTTTGCCCCCGCGCTTGGCCCCATTCTCGGCGGCTGGCTGGTGGACTTGAACCTGTGGCGTTATATCTTCTTCATCAATGTCCCGATCGGCATCCTGGGTGTATTCCTGGGTTCGCGCTTCCTCATCGATTATCAAGTGGAGCGCAAGCCATCCTTTGACCCGCTCGGCCTCATCACCGCCGTCATCGGGTTCGGCTCAGTGTTGTATGCGGCCAGCCTTGTCGAAACCAACGGCTGGACCGGTTCGTCCACCCTGCTGTTCTTCGGCGTCGGCATCGCGGCCCTGATCGCGCACACCATCCTTGAATTGTACGTTGTCAAAGAGCCCATGACCAATCTGCGCTTGTTTGCGAACGGCAACTTCTTGAACGCCGCGCTGGTCGGGTATGTGGCCACGATCGCGCTCTTCGGTGCCGAATTCCTGATGCCGATCTACCTGCAAGCCTTCCGCGGACGTACCGCCCTCGAAGCTGGGTATATTCTGTTGGGCGTTGCTCTCACCTCCGGCATTGCCACACCCCTGGCTGGCCGGCTCTACGACAAGTTCGGCCCGCGCATGAATCTTATTGTGGGCTTCAGCATCCTGTGCGTCAACACCTGGCAACTTTCCAAAATTCAGGGCGATACCCCCATCTCCACCGTCTTCCTTCTCCTCGCCATGCGCGGACTGGCCGTAGGCCTCACCCTACAGACCTCCTTTGTGGCTGCCCTTAGCAGTGTGCCGCTTAACCTCCTGCCGCGCGGCTCCTCGCTCCTCAACAGCACGCGCTTTGTGGTACAGGCCATCGCGGTGGCAGCGCTGGCATCCGTTTTCACATCCGCCATCCCCGCCGATGTGCGTGCCCAACAGGAGCAATTCCAAAGCCAGCAGACCGCCTCCACCGACCGTTTCGGTGTGTGCGAGACTCCTGGAGTCAGCGCGCAGGACAACCTGCCTCCCGCTGCCCGGACGGCACTCGCCTCACTCCCTTCATCACAAGCTGAGGCCGCCAAAGCCAAAATCTTATCCACCCTGAAAACGACCTGCGATGACAGCATACTCGGTTTTGAGCATGCCTATCGACTCACCTTCTTTGCTGCCATTGGAGCCCTGCTCGTGGGTGCCTTCCTGCCCGGTTGGCCCGGCAAATGGGGCGGGCGCGGCTCCATGCAACAACCTGCTGCTGGCGGGCATTGACCTGACGCCCTGGCTACTTAAGCAAAAATCGGAGGCCGCTGGTCTCCGATTTTTGCTTAAAGTGTTCCTTTTTCTTGCAGCATTAACAAAAACTCATCCACCACCCGTGGGTCAAATTGTTTCCCAGATTGCTCACGAATGTATGCCATGGCGCGCTCTGCATCCCAAGCCTGACGATATGTACGGTTGCTGGTGATGGCGTCCCACACATCCACCACGGCGAAAAGCCGCGCCGCAAAGGGGATCTGCTCGCCTTTCAATCCACGTGGATACCCCGCTCCATCCCAACGCTCATGATGGCAATATGGAATATCCAGCGCCGCCTCCTTCAAATGGCGGATGGGTGAGAGCAGGTCAAAGGCAAAGACCGGGTGTTGGCGCATGGCCTCCCATTCCTCCGGCGTCAACTGACCCGGCTTGAGCAGAATCTGGTCTGGCACGCCCATCTTGCCAATATCATGCAACAGCGCCCCATAACGGACCTGGATCAGTTCGCGCTCTGGAATACCCATACGCCGTGCCAGTTCCAGGGTTTGTTGCGTGACGCGCTGTGTGTGTCCCTCGGTCTCTTTATCGCGCAGGTCCAGCGCCCGCGACCAGCCCTCGATGGTGGCGTCATAGGCCAGCGCCAACTCAAAGTTCGAGCGTTTCAAGTCGTCGAACAGTTTGGCATTATCGATGGCAATGGCGGCCTGCCCGGCAAGCGCCTCCAGAACATCGAACCATTCGGCGTTGCGCGTCACCAGTGTGCGGTGGAAGACCTCCATCACGCCAATGACCTTGCCTTTGACGATCAACGGCACGCCGTAGTAGCTGACGAACTGCTCGTCTTTTAGAAAACCGTGCTTGAACAGAGTGTCGGGGTCAAGCCGCAGGTCAGGGACCTGAACGATGCGACGTTCCACGGCGGCCCGCCCCGCATAACTTTCACCGAATCGCACGCTGGAAGTTTGCACCGTGCCTGTATAAAAACCGATTCCCGCTCCATACTCCAATGTGTGCATCACCGGGTTGGGCAGCAGAATATCGGCGGCATCGGCTTCGAGCAGGGCCACAGCCTGGGCAACCAGGTTGCGCAGGCTCAAGCGCAAGTCGAACGAGGAAATGATGACCCGGTCGATATCCTTGAGCGAAGTCAAAAAATTCACCTGCCGCCGAATCTTCTCCTCTGCCTGCTTGCGCTCGGTGATATCGTAACAAGTCACTAACAACTTCCCCAACCCCTCATTGTCTGCGATGGCGCGGACATACTCCTGCACCCAGACCACCGAACCATCTTTACGGACTTTGCGTTTCTCCCATTGATGTAACTGATCCGGGGTCTCCAGACACTCCTGCAAACCAGATACGATGCCCGGCTGGTCATCCGGGTGAAACAACCCCACCACCGGACGACCAAGTAATTCCTCCTCACCAAATCCCAGTTGTTCCACCCCGAATTGATTCACGCTCAAAACATTTCCCTGCTCATCCAAAGTGAAATTCATGGATGGCATGGTTTCATACAGGATCCGGTAGCGCTGTTCGCTTTGCGCCAGTGAGGCTTCCATCTGCTTCCGTTCAGTTACATCGCGGTTGACTGCCACAACGCCGACCACCGTTCCGGCTGCATTTTTCATCTGGTTCACAACGGCTTGGATGGTCAGCAAACGCCCATCCTTGTGCTGCTGCAGGACCTCCCCTTTCCAAAAACCGTTCTGGTCGAATTCTGCAATCACCTGCGCGGCAGTCTGGTCGGGGTATTGCGTGGGCACCAGGTCTCGAAAAGCCCTGCCGACAGCCTCAGCCTCCGTCCAGCCGTAGAGCAGTTCTGCGCCCTTGTTCCACGAACGAACGATGAAATTGGCATCGGTGGAGATGATCGCTTCTGAAACATTTTCCAGCAGGCTGGCTTGATACCGGATCTGTTGCTCGGCCAGTTTGCGCTCGGTAATATCCTGGTACATGCCGATGGAGCCGTATGGGATGCCTTTTTCGTCACGCAATTCGACAGCTGACTCAAAGACCCAATGGACACTTCCATCGCGTGCGCGGAGGCGATGCTCACATTTCCATATGGCGTGATCTCCGTTACGCACATGTTGAATCGCTTCATCCAAAGAGTAATCTGCCAGATCGTCGATCATCACTACTTCTTCGACCAGCGTATCCCAGAGGGAGGCGGTAAACTCCTCCGGGCCATAACCGGTGATCTGGCGGATGCCCTCGCCAATGAATTCGTACCTGATCTTGCGGCCTTCGTCATAGTAGGTTTCAAAATACGGGACCGCCCCTGCCACCTCAATGGCCTGACGATAGATCGCCTCTGAATCCGCCCGGGCCTGCTCGGCCTTCCGGCGCTCTGTGACGTCGCTGAGGAAGCCCTGGTAGATCGTCGAGCCATCGTCCCGTAGGATGAGGCGGGCGTTCGTCCGCGTCCATACGATGGAACGGTCTTTGCGGTAATTGGGGGCCTCGAAATCATCCACGCGGCCATGCTCGTTCAAGAGTTGGATGAACCGCTCGCGGTCTTCCTCGTTGACATAGATCTGATGGGCAATACTGTGAACCGAGTAGAGCATGTCTTCGGGCGAGTCGTACCCATAGAGTTGGGCCATGGCCGGGTTGACGTGCAGGAATGTGCCCTGGGGCGTGGATTGAAAAATGCCCTCAACCGCATTCTCGACCAATGAGCGATAGCGCTGCTCAGCATTGACCAGGGCTTCTTCGGTCAATTTGCGCTGCGTAACCTCACGTGAATTGACAATCGCCCTGACCACTTTCCCCTGTTCATCAAAAGTACGGTGAATAAAATCCTCCACCCAAATATAAACGCCGTCTTTGCGCTGCACCCGGAATTCATAATGTGTGGTGGGTCGGCGCTCCTCGCGGTCTGTACGGATCCGATCCGCGATGCGTTCACGGTCATCGGGGTGGATTTTTGAAAACACTTCATCCAGCCCGGCGCCAATGATCTCCTCTTCGGAATAGCCCAGCATGCGGTATTGCGATGGCGACATGTAAGCGATGGTGCCATCGGGCCCGAACAGAACGACGCCGTCGGAGGCGTTATCGGCCAGCAGGGTGTACAAGGCGTTCTGCCGCTGCAGCGACTCTTCATTGCGTTTACGCTCGGTGATGTCGGTGACGATGACCTGGATGGCCAATTGTCCGTTGAGGTGCAGCGGCGCTGCGATCACCTCCACCGGCACCGTGGATCCATCCAGGCGAATAAAGACCTCCTCGAACGGGTACAGGCCGGTCTCGCCTGCCAGCATACGGTTGAGGCGTTCCATGGCTGGAGCGAGGTAATCAGGATGAACTATCTCTGAGATGGGTTTGCCGATCAACTCGTCGGCGTGTGCGGCGCGCATTAATGTTACAGCAGCGGGGTTGACGAATACCAGCCTGCCATTTTGGTGTAGAGCGATGGCATTGGGGGAATGTTCCACGATCAGCCGGTAGCGTTCTTCGCTTTCGCGCAGCAAGGCTTCCACTTTTCGACGGCTGGTGGTCTCTTTGGGTGGCTTTGATTGCGTTGCCTGTTTTCCCCGCTTTTTTGGCCCATTGGTCTCGCTCTTCATCGCCAGTCTCCATATATGTACACGACTCAGGTAACGGCAGTATAGCACAAACAGCCCACTAAACGGGATTACAATACTCACATCAACCTACACAAGGAGCTTTGCCCATGACCATCACCCTTGACGGATCGTCCCTCACCATCGAAAAACTCGTAGCAATTGCACGCGATCACGAGAAAGTGGAACTGGCCCCCGAAGCCCTTGAGCGTATCAAGGTCTGCCGCGCCATGCTGGAGGAGAAACTCGCCAACAAGGAAGTCATGTATGGCACGAACACCGGCATTGGCGAGTTCTCGGAGACCATGCTCAACGATGAGCAGGTGAAGGAATTTCAGAAGTATCTGATCTACAACCACGCGGCAGGCATCGGTGAACCCGCACCGATCGAGCATGTGCGCGCGGCGCTGGCGGGACGCATCAACGTCCATGCGCACGGCAATTCGGGCTGTAGGCCCGAGATCACACTGACACTGGTGGAGATGCTGAACAAAGGCGTCACACCAGTTGTTTGTCAGAAGGGTTCGGTGGGGGCGAGCGGTGACCTTGCGCCGATGGCGCAAGCTGCGTTGCTGCTGATGGGGGAGGGCGAGGCTTTTTATAATGGCGAGCAGCTACCGGGTGGTGAAGCGATGCGGCGGGCTGGTATCGCCGTCCCAGGCTTGCAGGCCAGAGACGGCCTGGCCGCCATCAACGGTTCCAATTTGCTCACCGCCATGTCCGCGCTACATATCTACGATATGGAGCGCTTCCTCAAGCAGGCCGAGATCGCGGCGGCGATGTCCATCGAGGCGCTGCTCGGCAACCTCAAACCCTACAACACCAAGCTGCATCAATTGCGCGGTTTCAGCGGCTCGGTGATCTCAGCGCAGAACATCATGAAGGTCATCGCCGGGTCAGACCTGACCACCGGCAAGATGAAAACCAAAGTGCAGGATGCCTACTCGATGCGCTCCACACCGCAGGTCATTGGCGCGGCGCGGGATGCCCTTGCGTATGCGCGCTCACAGGTGGAGATCGAATTGAACGGTGTGTGCGATAACCCCATCTTCATCCCCGAAGATAAACTGACGCTCACCGGCGCGAACTTTCAAGGTTCACCGGTGGCCCTGCCGATGGATATGGCGGGCGCTGCGATCACGATGGTGTGTGTGCTCTCTGAACGACGCATGAACCGCTTGACGAACCCGGCTCTTTCTCAGGGGTTGCCTGATTTTCTCGCCCACGAGCCTGGATTCTACTCTGGCATGATGCTCAGCCAATACACTGCCGACCACTTGATCGTGGAACAACGCATTTTATCGGCACCTGCGAGCATTCAATCCATCCCCGCCGCCGCCGACCAGGAGGACTTCGTCTCGATGGGTATGAACACCGCCCTCAAGAACGGGCAAATTCTCGATAACGCCTACGGTGTGCTTGGCATCGAGTTCATGGCCGCAGCGCAGGCGCTCGACTTCCGTGAGTTCACGCCGGGCAAGGGGTCGCAAAAAGCGCGCGAAGTCATTCGTAAATACGTTGAACACCTGCATGTGGACCGTCCGCTGTATAACGATCATAATGCGATGAAAAAGCTGGTGAAGAGCGGTGAGATCCTGGTTGAAGTGGAACGGGCGGTTGGGGAGTTGGGTTAATTAATAACCACCCATTGTAATGACTGGAGCATCAACATGATCCTCAACGAAGTTCATTTCTATTCCGAAGTGTTGACCTTGCGCAGCACAATGTATGTCCTATTGCCGCAGCGCACAATGGCGGAAACAAAGAACAGGCGTAAGCCAAAGTTCCGCACGCTTTATCTTCTGCATGGACATTCCGACGATCATACGGCATGGATGCGTTGGTCGTCCATCGAGAAGCATGTCGAAGGGCTGAACCTGGCGGTTGTCATGCCCGGAGCAAACCTCAGCTTCTACACGGATATGGTCCATGGCAAGAATTATTTGCAGTTCGTCAGTGAAGAGGTTCCTGCCGTTGTCCGCGGGATGTTTCCACTCTCCGATAAACGTGAGGATAACTTTGTAGCGGGCCTTTCCATGGGCGGATACGGCGCGTTCAAACTGGCATTGACCCATCCGGAACGTTATGCCGCTGCGGCGTCGCTTTCCGGCGCGGTGGATTTGGTGGACGATATCCGCAGTCACCAGAAAGCCGGAGATAAGGATTGGATGGCGGAGTTCCGTGCCATCTTCGGGGATGTCAACAAAGTGCCCAACAGTAAACATGACCTCTTTGCGTTGGCAGGCAAGGCGGCCAGATCACCCGTAAAACCGCGACTGTATCAGTGTTGTGGTACCGAAGATTTTCTGTATGCAGGCAATGCCCGCTTTCGGGATGCAGTTCGCAAACTTCCACTTGACCTGACATACGAAGAAGGCCCCGGCGAACATACCTGGGCCTATTGGGACAAGATGATCCAAAGCGTATTAAGGTGGATGTTCCCTAAAGGGAAGAATCTCGAAGGGTTGACGGGGGTGTAAGACGGCGACTCAGCCGTACTTTCATTGGGCGTGATGTTCTGAATCGAAGACATGCGAATGCATGTTGGCGATCCATTGCTTGCCGTTTTCGGTCAGGCGCAGGTAGATGAGCGCATCTTGAATGTAGTCATCCACCGTATTCCAGTAGAACGAAGCGTAATTCTTGCGCATATCGTTCGGGGAACGATAGCCGTACTTCTCGTTCAACCCAAGTTCATGGAACTCAAAGAACAAGGCCGGGGTTTTGCGCAAATAGTCGGGGTCGCCCAATTGACCCACAAAATCGGCGGCACGGACCAGGGCGCCATAACTTTTGGTGTCCTGGTACATTTCCCCGCCCGGGGTTGGGAAGCGCGTCATCTCGATGTACGACGCGATCAGGTCGGCATCGAGATGTTTGTTCATATCCTGCAGAAGGTTGCTGGAGAAGCGTTCCTTGACGAACAGCTTGCTGCGGTCCACGTGATAGGGGGTCAGAGCCACGTCTGAGCCTTCCGGCGAAATATAAACTGTTTCATTACCAATGCCGGTCGCAAAGTGGTCGCGCGTGTCGTTGACGCAGACCCCTTTGACGTATCCGATATCATGGCACAACACGGCCACCATGTAATGCATCCAATCGCGCGGGGTCACGCCGCCTTCGCGTAAATGCTTGCCTTCGATGATCGCCTGCCCCGCCAGGGCGACCATGATGGTGTGGTCCACATCGTGGTAGAGGGCATCGGAGTTGGCGATGTTCTCGAGCGCCAGCCGCCCGCACCAGGCTACGATGCGGCCAAAGTCCCGGTCGAGGTCTCCGTATGTCCGTTGATACGCTTCTTTCAATTGATCAACAAAAACATTGATGGTAAGTTCCTGCCAGCTGATCATTATTTCACCTCGATCTAATAACTGAATAAAGCACAACGCCGTCCTCTTGAGAGTGTACCAGAAAGAATAAGAAGCTAGCAACGAAGAATTGGGAGACGAAGAAGGCATTGCCTTTTTTGAAGCGGTTGAAGGCCTTTTGGGATAACAAAAAACGTGCAGTTCGCTTTTGAACTACACGTTTTTTGTTCAGCGTTGGCAATGGCGTTGTTTTCACTTATCGGGCATCGTAATGTTCCTTGACCTTGGCCGGTGTGAGCGCGGTGTTGTAAACCGCCACTTCATCGATCACGCCTTTGAAGAACT
>CAZJMZ010000064.1:0-2706 GCA_964547115.1 uncultured Anaerolinea sp.
GACCTTCAACTTCCCCGTTGTTGTGGATGCACGTCTCATCAAGCAGACTCCCGGCACACTGCCCAGGGACGTCCCGCTTCATATCGCCCTTGGGCCTGGCTTCACCGCCGGGAGCCATTGTCACGCTGTGATCGAAACCCGCCGCAGCCATACCCTGGGCCGCGTGCTGTGGACCGGCTCTGCTCAACCGGATAGCGGACAACCTGACGGCGACCCGCGCCGTGTGCTGCGCGCGCCGGAAGAAGGCGTCTTTCGAAGCCAGAAACAGATCGGTGACCTGGTGGAGGCGGGCGAAGTCATTGGAGTCATTCAGGAACAACATGCGGTCACCAGCCCGCTGGGTGGCGTGCTGCGCGGGCTGATCCGCGATGGCTTGCATGTGCCGAAGAATCTGAAGATCGGCGATGTGGATCCGCGTGGTGATGTGAGCGCATGTTTCCTGGCATCAGATAAAGCGCTGGCCATCGGCGGCGGCGTGCTGGAGGCTATCCTATCAAAATCGGAGGTCCGCCAAAGAGTGTACTAAGGGCTCTTGCCAGCCGGGGCAATTGGTCGTATTCTTTCCCCTGTATGACTATGGAAGCTTTACTTTGGCGTTGGAGCTGGCTTCCGTCGTTCGCAGCAGTGAGCAACGACGAGCCGCCACCCTCAGGGTTGCAGAAGCGTATCCATTGGGTGGGGCAAAAAGGCCCTTCGGAGCCGCAGCAGGGACCAGGTCCGGAACAGGACGGAGGCAAACCTGAGCAAACCGGGGTCTACCGTGACCTGTCGAGCGTCACCTTGGGCGAAGTGGATGCGGCCTTCCGGTCGTATGCGCCACAGTTGCGACCAAGTCTGCATGCGGGGTGGCTCGCACCAAATACCTTCTGCATGCTGCACTTGAAACAACACGATGAGAATATTCCCCCGGCCTTGTTTGGCCGGGTGCGGGCATGCTACCCCACTGACGGATATACGCAAAACATACAGGAGTTGGAATTGCTCCTACCCCAACCCGGCCGCACACCAGATGTGGTCCGATTGCGGTCACGTGATATCTTGACCGCGCCCGATCGCCCGGTGCAGAGTTTCCATTTGCGTGTGAGTTTCTTCTGCACTCATGAGGAATGGAGCGAATTTGCCGGGCAGGACGAGCTTTTATACAAGCAAGGTTTTGCTCTTGAACCCATTCACAACTATCTCGATCTGCTCGAAGTCAATGAGCAGAATCACAGCATGCATCCCTGGTTGTGCCTGGTCGGCTCGCGCTGGTTTGCTGAAAGCCCGGATTCGGTGCGGGTGGAAGTACGCGAAAAGCTACTGCGATTGATCCAATGGAACAAGTGGCTCTTCAACTATCACCCCGGCTGGTTGCTCACCGAGGTGCGCACATTGAATCGTGAACTAGGCTTCAAGCCCGGCTTCACAGAATATTTTCTGACCGAACCGGAAGACCCCGCCCAAACGGCGGATATTCTTTCCCGAACGTTTGACCGCTTGTTCCAAGGTTCGACGAAATAAAACAGCCCATCGCTTTTGACGATGGGCTGTTTTTGAATATCACTCAAAGGCTATGGATTGATCGGGCGCAAATAACTCATGATCTCGCGCACGAGTTCCAGGTCTCCTTCGCCGCTGATGGTCAGGTAGTTTTCACCGGCAGTGGTGATCAAGTTGAGAGAGGTCAAGCCCTCGGTAGTTTGAAGGGAAAATAAATAAGCATCGAGCCCCAGATCCAGGGTGAGGCGCTCTTCAGACAACACGGTGAAACCGGAGGCGTCCCAGGCAGTTTTGCGAGTGGCCACATAGGCGTCAAGATCATTCTTCGGATCCCAAAGATTGACCGTTAGAGCTACACGAGTGGCACCAGCTGGAAGGACAGCCATCTCTTCGATCTCAGCCGAGGAGAGCAAAACGACCTGCGAGCCTCGTTCACCAATCACCGCCTCCTTGACAACCCACCCGACAGGGTAATCGATGATGAAGCCGTTGGCTTCATCCACGTAAGGCTGAGACTCAAACGAGGGCGCGGGCATTTTGCCTTGCGGCTCAACCACAACCTCTGGGCTGGCAACAACTGACTCAGTAGCGGGAGCCTGCACCGCTGGGGTGGTTGGCGCACAGGCAACCAAAGTAAAACTCAAAACAGCAAACGTAAAAAGTAGTCTTTTCATCACATTTCTCCTATTGTATCGGTAGGACGCACAACCAGGAGAAATGTTCCCTATTCTTTGTGACGAGGCAAGCACATACCCTCGGGTAAAATTGGCCATAAACAGGAGACACCATGACCACCACTGAAATGGTATACATCGTTCTGGCGCTCATCGTCGGGCTGTTGGCACTCTTGACCCTGACAGCCATTGTATCGGTGATCCGCAATCGAAAGAAGCAAGGGCCGGCGAACACAGTGCATGGGGCAGGGCCAAGAGTGCAGATCGTCGAGAACGGCCCATCAGGCAACATCCTTTATTTCGAAAAGGGACAAACCCTCAAGCTGTATTGGGAATTTGGCGGCGCAGATACGCTCGTCACAATCTGGGCGCCATCGGAAGAAAATTGGAACGCACAAGTTCCCTGGGCCTCCGGCCGACGTACTGAGGTGCTGAATTTCATTGCGGAAGAGGCGCGCAAACAGAAAGCCCCCAAAGCCAGGGTCCGCTGGAGCAAGGATTTCTTTGAATTGGTCAACGGCTGATGCCTTGAAATGCACTGGCCGTTTCTCAG
>CAZJMZ010000064.1:2806-12982 GCA_964547115.1 uncultured Anaerolinea sp.
CATGGATTGCGGCCTGTCTCCTGCTGTTGCAGACCGGATGCTTCGCCCCGCCTCCGGCCACGCTTGAGCCTGCCACGCCCATTGAATTGACTCTCACCCCCAGCCTCACTGTAACGTCCCCGCCGCCCACAGCAACTCTCACCCCTTCACCCACCAGCACGCCCAAACCTACTCCCGAGCCTGCAGGCTGCTTCCAACCGCCCGATGACTACACTCGTATCACAGTCAACGGGTGGACGCTCAACCAACGCACGCTATCCATGCTCATGCATGCCTACGAACTTTACGGCGGTGAAATTGATATCACCAGCACAGCCATCACCCAGGGCAGTTACAACTCAGCGATCGCGGCATCCTTCGGCACGCATTCTGGTGGCGGCGCCGTGGATATTTCCGTACTCCGCAAAGGCACATACACCATTCTCTGGGAGGAGATCGACCCATTGCTGCGCGCCTTACGCACCGCCGGCTTTGCCGCCTGGCTGCGTGAGTACGGCGAACTTGGCCCCGATTCGCCCATCCACATCCATGCCATCGCCATCGGCGATGCTGAACTCTCGCCCGAGGCACAGGCACAACTCACTGGCCCCGCAGGCTACTTCCGCGGCTACAGTGGCCTTGTTGATGAAAGCAAACTCCCCACTCTTGACCGTTACGGCGGACCTATCCTTTGCCAGTGGATGTTGGACTTGGGATACCGAGACTTGCGATAATTCCGACAAATCAGCTCATTTTTCTTTTCCTCAAAAAATCTGTATACTGTAAAAGAGGTTTGGCAAGAGCCATAATCCGGCAGGCTGGCCGGGAAAGGAGCTTGAACATGGCGATTGCATCAAAGATCAAGGTGATGATCTCAAGCCGTTGCAAGGATAAATTTCCGACGGGCAAGGGACGTAGATTGTCCCAAATTCGTAAAGGTCTTAAGAAGGAAATTGAGGGTCTTAAAGTATTTGGGAAGCCGGTCTTTGAAGTCTGGATCAATGAGGATGTACCGCCCAAAGGAGGGAGTTGGGACGCATGGGATGTTTGCATGCAGGCAGTTCGAGATTGTGACATCTTGTTGGCACTTTCCAATGGAAATGCCGGCTGGGCGAAAGAAGGCAGCGAAATAGGGATCTGTCATGCAGAGTTGATGACGGCGCTTGACCAGGCACCCGGCAAAGTCCGCATCATTAACCTTGGAAGGATTCGCATCCGAAAATCCAGCGCCGGTCAACGTAACAAACGCTTTCAAGAGTACCTGGCGTTGCGCAATCTTTTCCATGGAGCCGCCAGAAACGAACGTGAACTGAAAGCTGTTACCAGAGCCGCCCTGGGCGATGTCCTGATCTCATTGGCGCAGGCGGGTGTAAGAGAGGTCAGCAGAGGTGATATGGGGGATGCTCTTGGGTGGAGTCGTTTAAACTTTGAAAACCGCGAACTTGCCATGCGCAATGCCCTCCGGTCAGCGATACTCGAAAGAAAAGACTCCAAACAAGTGGGCGATAATGTTATTGTCCGGATGAACCATAAGAAGGTCCTGTTGGTGACCCATGCCATCCCCGCTGCATTTAGCGTCGGCCCGGCCAAGGAAATGGTCGGGCAACCATTCCTGCGCGACTATAAATTTTTCAAATATCTAAAAAAAGAACATTCCGGCGGCCCTATGCATGTCATCGCTTGTCAAAAGACCGCCACTGAAGCACAGGCTATGAAGCTGTTGGGTTTCCCGGATGCCACAGTGGTAAGCACACCCTTCGGCGTCTTCGTTGCCGACAACATTCAAAAAGTACAATTTGCCTTCATTGCTAACTGCCATGATGAAACCACCACCCGTCACGGTGTCCAACGCTTCTTTGAGTGGCTGGCACAATCAGGCGAACAGCAATATGTCACAATTCGCGCTCAGGCACGCGCCCGGATTGTGCATGCCATTGTAAATGCATCCCCTTCAAAACCAGGTCGAATACGCCATTACACATCTCGCTCCAGCCATAATTCGCCTAAAAATACGGTAAAGCGTTCCCTCAAAAAAACAGGAGTTAACCGGTTGCGTCCACATTAGTCAAATCCATCAATATCTTGACTTTCCTCTCAACCCGTCATATACTCTGATTAATCGGATTAATCAGACAATATGATGCTTCGAGAACGAGTTTCCCCGGATATTTCAGAATTTATGCGCTACCTCGCTGCCCACGAGGAAGCCGAAAACGGCTTGCCTACGCTTACTGAGTTAAGCCAGGAATTGGGCGTCAGTGTGGCGTCTTTGCGGGAACAGCTGGAAGTGGCGCGCGCGCTCGGTTTGGTCGAAGTCAAGCCTGGGCGGGGCGGGACGCGGCGCAAGTCCTTTTCCTTCACACCGGCCATTCGTCAGAGTCTGGGGTATGCTCTGGCTCTCAACGATGACCACTTCCGCAAGTATGCCGAATTGCGCAATCACATTGAGTCGGCTTATTGGCATGAGGCCGTAAGCAAACTGACCGCCGAGGATAAACAGGAACTCAACACCATCATTGCCCGCGCCTGGGAGAAATTAAAGCGCACCCCTGTGCAGGTTCCACACGAAGAGCATCGTAATCTACACTTGTCCATTTTCAAGCGTCTCGAAAATCCCTTTGTCACCGGGATCCTTGAGGCCTATTGGGAAGCCTATGAAGCCGTTGGCTTGAACGTGTTCGCAGGCGGCTACGAATATTTACAGGAAGTCTGGCGCTACCATCAACGCATGGTGGAAGCGATTTGCAACGGAGACATCCAGGCGGGGTATGAGGCGCTCGTGGCCCACACCGACCTGTTGTATCACAGACCATAAACTTTTGGCGGAGATCAACAGAGGTTGCATTGACGCCAAAAAAATCTTAGGAGCATCATGAACAAAGTAGTCAACGATTTTTCGATCATTGTTGGCACCAAGAACGGCTCAGGCAGTTCAACCGCCAACAACACCATCTTGCGCGCGATCTTCAAGATGGGCATCCCGGTTTCGGGTAAGAACCTCTTCCCTTCCAACATTCAGGGGTTGCCCACCTGGTATACCATCCGCGCCAGCAAGGATGGGTACCTGGGACGGCGGGAAGCCAACGATATCGTGATCGCCATCAACCCCGACTCGTTCACCAAGGACCTTGCGTCGGTTGCGCCGGGCGGTGCCTTCTATTACGCTGACGATATCCGCCTGCCCATTACCCGCACCGATATTGCCATCTACCCCATGCCGATCAAGGAGCTGGTCAAGAAGGACCCGAATGTGCCGACAGACTACCGCGACCTGGTGGGCAACATGGTCTATGTAGGCGTGCTGGCGCAGATGATTGGTATCGATATAGAGAAGATCCAAGCCGCGCTGAACTTCCATTTCAAGGGCAAGCAGAAACCCATTGACATGAACTTCAATGCCGTGAAAGCGGGCATGGAATACGCCAAAACCCTCGAGAAAAAGGATCCCTTCCAACTCGAGCCCATGGATAAGACCGATGGTCTCATCATGGCCGACGGCAACACCGCCGCGGCGATCGGCTCCATCTTCGGCGGTGCGCAGTTCGTGGCCTGGTACCCCATTACCCCCGCCACTTCCCTCGCCGAAGCGATGAACGACTACTTCCCCATGCTGCGCAAACGCGAAGACGGCAAGCATACCTACGCTGTGGTGCAAGCCGAGGACGAACTCGCCGCCATCGGCATGGCCGTCGGCGCGGGCTGGAGCGGCCTCCGTTCCATGACATCCACATCCGGCCCCGGCTTGAGCCTGATGACCGAGTTTGCCGGTTTGGCGTATTACGCCGAAGTGCCGGTCGTGCTTTGGGATATCCAACGCATCGGACCCAGCACCGGCCTGCCCACCCGCACCTCCCAGGCCGACCTCAGTTTCACCATCGGCATGGGCCACGGCGATAGTGACAGCATCGTCCTGTTGCCGGGCAATATGAACGAGTGCTTCGATTTTGGCTGGCAATCTTTCGATGTCGCCGAACGCTTCCAGACTCCGGTCTTTGTACTCTCTGACCTCGACATGGGCATGAACCAGTGGATGAGCAAGCCGTTCGAATATCCGCAAACCCCGATGGACCGCGGCAAGGTGCTCACTGAAAAAGACCTGGAAGAGCTCAAGGGAAACTGGGGCCGTTATCTTGACAAGGACGGCGACGGCATCCCCTACCGCACCTTCCCCGGCAACAAACATCCGATGGCTTCCTACTTCACACGCGGCACCGGTCATGACGAATACGCCAAATACACCGAAGATTCCGACACCTTCCAGCGCAACATGCTGAGGCTGAAGAAGAAGTTCGTTACCGCCAGGCAATACGTACCCAAGCCTGTGATCTACAAGACCGAAGGCGCCAAGGTCGCCATCATCGCCTATGGTTCGACCGAATCTGCGATCATCGAAGCGCGCGACCAATTGAAGAACGAACACGGCCTGGCCACCGACTTCCTGCGCGTGCGGGCCGTCCCCTTCAGCCCGGAGGTGGATGAGTTCATTCGAAACTACGAGCAGGTTTATGTTGTGGAAATGAACCGCGACGGTCAGTTGCACCAGTTATTGAGTCTCGCGTATCCCGAACAGGTCCCGGTCCTCAAATCGGTGGCCGTTGGCGACGGCATGCCTGCCTCCGCCAAGTGGATCCGCGAAGGCATCCTCGCCCAGCATACAGTCAAGGCTTAATAGAGAAAGGATATTTATTACTATGTCTGCACTCCCCATGGCTGGCGCTTCAGCCAATACCAACCTGGTCGGTCTGACCAAGAACGATTATCGCGGCAACCCCACCACGCTCTGTCAGGGCTGTGGCCACAACTCGATCTCGAACCAGATCATCGCCGCAATGTATGAACTGAGCGTGCTGCCTGAAAATGTCATCAAGTTCAGCGGCATCGGCTGCTCGAGCAAAAGCCCCACCTACTTCATGAACCGTTCGTTCGGCTTCAACAGCCTGCACGGACGCATGCCTTCCATCGCCACCGGCGCGCTCTTTGGCGACCACTCGCTCAAGGGCATTGGCGTCTCCGGTGATGGTGATACAGCCAGCATCGGCATGGGTCAATTCAAACACATCATGCGCCGCAACCCGAACATGGTCTACATCGTTGAGAACAACGGCGTGTACGGCCTCACCAAGGGTCAGTTCTCTGCCACCGCTGAGAAAGGCCTCGCGCTCAAGAAGCAGGGCACCAACCCTTACATGCCGGTCGATATCTGCATGGAAGCCGTGATCTCCAACGCCACCTTCGTGGCCCGTTCCTTCGCAGGCAACCCCAAACAGGTCAAGGAATTGCTCAAGGCAGCCTTCTCGCATAACGGCCTCGCCGTGCTTGATATCATCAGCCCGTGCGTCACCTTCAACAACCAGGATAACGCCTATCACTCCTACGCCTGGGGCAAAGACCACGAAGAACCCCTGCACGATATCACCTACATCGCCCCGCGCAATGAGATCATGCTTGAGCGCGAAATGACGGAAGGCGAGATCCGCGAAGTATCGATGCACGATGGCTCGGTCGTCATCCTCAAGAATCTCGAAAAAGGCTACGACCCCACCAACCGCTTCGAAGCCCTGCGTGCCCTCGAGGAAGCCCAGCGCAACAACTGGCTGGCCACCGGCCTGATCTACGTCAACACCGAAAAGCCCACCCTGGAAGAGACCTTCAACCTCGTGGATACGCCGCTCAACCGCCTCACCGACGCCGACCTGCGCCCTGCACCCGAAATGATCGCCAAGATCAATGCGCTGATGTTCTAAACCCATCAACCACACACCTACCAGAGACGCGGAGTCACAGAGATTTTCTCTGCTCCGCGTCTCTGTGACTCTGTGGCAAAATAGGGTCATGCTGGAGATCACCCCAACCATCCTTTTGGATGAACGCGAACTGCACTTCGACTTCATCCGCGCGGCCGGACCTGGCGGACAGAACGTCAACAAAGTGGCGACGGCCGTGCAACTGCGCTTCGACATTGCCAACACCACCGCGCTCGCCTCAGACCTCAAGGGACGGCTGATCCGGCTGGCTGGCAGCCGCGTCACCGCGGACGGTGTCCTGCTGATCGAAGCGAAGCGCTTCCGCACCCAGGAACAAAATCGTGAAGATGCGATCCAGCGTTTCACCGAACTTGTGCGTCAGGCCGCCACGCCGCCCAAGCCGCGCAAAAAGACCAGGCCCACTGCTGCATCCAAAACCCGGCGGTTGCAAGCGAAGCGTGTGAAAGGCAATGTCAAACGCCTGCGTGGCAAAGCCTTTGATCTCGAATAATCCCCTTCCATAGGAACTCATCGTGAACAATAAAATCATTGCCGGGCTCACTGCCGGCCTGATCGCCGCATCCATTTGGGGCGGCATGTATGTTGTCAGCAAAGTCGTGCTGGAGGTCATTCCACCCTTCACACTGCTTACCATCCGTCTCGTCATGGGCGCCCTGGTATTGGGCGGCATCATCCTGCTGCGCCCCAAAAGCGGATTCACCCGCCAACAGTTCAGGGACAGCTTTCTCGTGGGCGTGGTGGGCTATGGCATCTCGCTGGGCTTTCAATTCGTCGGCACGAAACTATCCACAGCGTCGAACGGATCGCTGGTCACCTCCGCCACCCCGGCCTTCGTGCTATTGTTTGCGCCCTTCCTGTTGGGTGAACAACCCACCCTGCGGCGCATCCTGGCGCTGGCAGCCTCCACCCTTGGCGTGATCGCCGTCATCGACCCACGCACCGCGGATTTTTCATCGTCGCTTTTCCTGGGCAATTTGAGTCTGCTGGCCGCCGCCCTCACCTGGGCGTTGTACTCGGTGCTGGTGCGCAAAGTCGCATCCAGCGCCGACCTGCTGGCCTCCAGTGCGGTCATGCTGCTGGGCGGATTGCCATCCAGCCTGCTCGCCAGCGTCTGGGAATTACAGACTCAAGGCATGGGTACCATCACTCCCGGCATCATCGGCGGCCTGCTGTTTCTGGGGATCATCTCCACAGCCCTCGCCATGTTCCTGTGGAACTATGCCTTTGCCGTCGTCCCCGCTTCTGCAGCTTCCATCACGTTCTTTGCCCAGCCGGTGGTTGGGACGCTACTAGGCTGGTTCTTTCTAGGCGAACAGGTCACGCCATTATTCCTGCTGGGGGGCGCGTTGATAGGCGTGGGAATTGTCATTGCAGCCAAGGAATCATAAAGCCCAGAGGTAAGACCCTGGGCTTTCACAAAGCGAGAGTTCAGAAGAGTCCAAAGTCCGGAGACTTTGGACTCCGGTTTGATTTAATTCTCTCCCACGGTGTGCAACAAGGCCATGTTCGGCGGGCGGACGGCGCCTACAGGGAAACCACACACCAGCACCACCTGATCCCCCACCTGCACCACATCCGAGCGCATGAGGGCCGCATCCACCTGGTCAAGCATTTCCTCCAGGGAATTGGCGAACGGTACCAATTGCGGACGTACTCCCCATAAAAAGGCCAGCCGCCGGTTGGTTTCGATATTGGGCGTAAAGGCCATGATCGGCACCCGCGGGCGGATCTTCGACATCAGCCAGGCCGTTTGCCCCTGCGTAGTGAAACAAGCCACAGCCGTGACGTTCTTATCATCCGCCAGGGCCTGCGCGGCGCGCGCCATGGAGGCGGCATCACTGTGTTCGTATCCCAACACCTTCTGCTCATAGCCCCATTCCAAAAAGTGGGTTTCGGCCTCGGTTACGATGCGATCCATCATCGCCACCGACTCGACCGGGTACTTCCCCGAAGCCGATTCAGCGGACAGCATGACCGCATCGGTGCCATCGAAGATAGCATTGGCCACATCTGAAGCCTCGGCCCGCGTGGGCAGCGGATTCGTGATCATCGACTCGAGCATTTGCGTGGCCGTGATGACCAGTTTGCCACGCGCGTTCGCCGTGCGGATGATGTGCTTTTGCAAAGCAGGGACACGTTCCGGCGGCAGTTCCACACCCAGGTCACCGCGGGCCACCATCACCCCATCCACGATCTCGAAGATGGCTTCAAGATTATCGAGCGCTTCAGGCTTTTCAAGCTTGGCGATCAAGAGTGGTAGGCGTTTGCCGTTGGAGAAACGTTCCATCGCATAACGCACTTTTTTAACATCATCGGCCGTGCGCACAAAGGAGATCGCCACGGCATCCACGCCCTGGGCAATGCCAAAGGCCAGATCCGCTTCGTCCTTTTCGGTGAAGCCCGAAATGCGCAGGCGCACACCCGGCAGGTTGATGCCCTTGTGAGAAGACAACGGCCCGCCCACGATCACGCGGGCGGTCAGGGCGTTGCGGTCTTGAACCGAGACCACTTCCAGGGTGAGGCGGCCGTCATCGAGCAGAAGCCGGTCCGAGGTCCGGACCGAATCGAAGAGCTGGCGAAAGTCCACAGGAATCTGCTTGCTTTCGGTCGTCTCGGGCGTGGTGCCGGTGACATATAAAGTGATCAACTCCCCTTCTGCCAACTGGACCGGTTGCTCCAAGGCGCCCACGCGGATCTTGGGGCCCTGCAGGTCTTGCAGGATGCCGACTGCGACGCCCGATTTTTCAGAAATGGCACGGATCAGCGCAATTCGCTCGGCATGCTGCTCGTGTGTGCCGTGTGAAAAGTTCATGCGGGCCACATTCATCCCTGCTTGAATTAACTTGACCAGCACAGGTTCGGTCTGGCTGGATGGCCCCACGGTGGCCACGATCTTGGCTTTACGACTCATAGAATTACCTCTGACAGGATGATACTCACTCCGGCGTGTTTTGGCAAACGATTAAAAGGCTCACCGCAGGGAAGTAACACCATGCCCTGCGGTGAGTTGCTATTATCGGTAGCGCCTGGTTAACGGTCTTAGATGTAATGCAGCTCTTTGGCCTGTTTTTCCAGGTCTGGGCGGAAATCGGGATGGGCAATGTTGATCAATTGCTGAGCCCGCTGACGGATGGTCTTGCCATACAGGTCGGCCACACCATACTCGGTAACGACATAACGGACATGGTTGCGGCTGGTGACCACTCCCGCGCCTTGTTTGAGCATGGCGGCAATGCGCGTGATCGGTGTGCCATCCCGAAGAACAGTGGTGCTGGGCAGGGCAATGATGGGTACGCCGCCCTTCGAACGCGAGGCGCCGTAAATGAAGTCCAGTTGACCGCCGACGCCGGAATACAACTTGGGACCAATGCTATCGGCACACACCTGGCCGGTGAGATCCACTTCGATGGCCGAGTTGATGGCCACCATGCGCTCGTTCTGTGCGATCACAAAGGGATCGTTGACGTACTCGGTGCGGTGCAGTTCGATGAGCGGATTGTCGTCGGCCCAGTTGTACAGGTTCTTGGTACCAAGCATGAATCCGGCGATGATCTTGCCGGGGTGCAGGGTCTTGCGGGCATTGGTGAGCACGCCTTCATTGACCAGGTCGATCACGCCATCTGAGAACAGTTCGCTGTGAACGCCCAGGTCTTTTTTGTGGCGCAGATATTTCAACACCGCATCAGGGATGGAACCGATGCCCAATTGCATGGTGGCACCATCGGGGATCAGCTCGGCAATATGACTGGCGATCTTCTCCACCACCTCCGAGTTGCCTTCATCGCTCATCGCCATTTCGGGAATCGGATAATTGACCGGGATGATGTGATTCAGTCGGCTGACGTGGATGAACGAATCGCCCAATGTGCGGGGCATCTGTTGGTTGACCTCAGCGATGATGACTTTCGCTGATTCAGCCGGGGATTTGGTGAGGCCCACTTCCACGCCCAGCGAACAAAAGCCATGCTCATCAGGCAACGAGACGTGGATGATGGCGGCATCGAGCGGGAGGTGTCCGCGTTTGAAGAGCAACGGGAATTCAGAGAGCAGCACCGGGGTAAAGTCGGCGCGGCCTTCCTGCACTGCCTTGCGGACGTTGTGGCTGATGAACAGCGTGTTGACCCGCAGGTGGCCTTCCATCTCTTCCTTGACGTAATCGGCAGGGCCGATGGTGAGAGCCTGGCAGATCTCCACGTTCTCGAGCTTCGGAGCGTATTCGACCAGCGCGGCGAGCGCCTTCTGGGGCACCGAGACATTCCCGGTGAGAAAGATGCGGCTGTTGGATTTGATCGTCTTTTGGATCGCGTCCTGCGCGGTGGTAATGCGCGATTGGTAAATGCTATTCCAGTCCATCTTCATCCTCCTCGAGCATGTTCAGATGGACCAGTTCGCCGGCGTGGGTATTGATACCCATTTCGAGGGACGGGTCGGC
>CAZJMZ010000065.1:0-12980 GCA_964547115.1 uncultured Anaerolinea sp.
GAGGATGATTTTGGCCGCATCGATATACTGATCAATCACGCCGCGGTGCAGCCCGGCGTCTCACTGCTCAGCATGGACGAGTGGGACTGGCATCGGGTGCTCGATGTGAACCTGACGGGTGCTTTTTTGATGTCGCAATCGGCGGCGCGCTTGATGAGCGGTCAAGGCTCGGGGGTGATCATCCATTTGTTGGCAGGGGCAGAAAGTGATGAACGACCTGAGGCGGCATATGTCGCCAGCATGGCCGGGCTGGCGGGGCTGGCCCGTCAAATGGCGCGGGAGCTGCATCCGCTGGGCATTCAGGTCCACGGGGTGCAGGCCGGGCAGGAGCAGGTCGTGGAGGTTGTGTTGGCTTTGCTGGAGGAAGCATGAAAGAATTGACCGAATATCGCATCAATTTGTTGAAGCGGCTTGTGGCGGCCGCACATGAGTTCCGTGAGGCCTGTCTGGGCGCGGCCGATCCGTTCGCGCCGGTGGAGGCAGGTGGCTGGACTGTGCATCAACTTGCGGCACACGCGCGCGATGTAGAACGGCTGGTGTATGGTGCACGTGCACGCCGCACGGCAACCGAAGAGAACCCGGGCTTTGCAAACTTCGATGGCGATGCCTATGCCCGTGAACACTATTCCCGTGCCGAACCCCTGACCGGCATTGTGGATGAACTGGTGCAGAACATCGAACAGTTGGCGGAGCAATTGGGCGCCTTGCCGCCGGAGGCTTGGTCGCGAATCTCATCGCACGAGAAACTGGGTGGCGGGTTGACCTTGCAGCTGTGGGTCGAGCGTGGGCTGGCACACATCGAAGAGCATTTGGAAACCGTACGCCGCGCTGCTTGAACAAAAAACCTCCGCATAAGCGGAGGTTTTGATCACCAGAGATACAGCCCCAGCCATCTGGCCAGGCCCAGCAGCACAGGCTCATAGAACTCCAGCCCGATCGCGGCTACCACAATGCCGATAAGCGCGCCTGCCACCACATCAGATACATAATGCACGCCCATCGCCACGCGCGCCAAAGCCACCAGCGGCGCCCACAACCACAACACCCAACCCAGCCAAGCCGGGCCCAACGCCGAACCGATGACCGCAATCAGAAAGGCCCGCGCCGCGTGACCGGATGGAAAGGAATGCGGATCGGTGTTGCGATAGATGCCGCCCCATTCCCCTTCCGGACGCTTCCGCCGCACGAGGAATTTGATCGCCATGACCAGGGCCGCCAGCACACTGATGCTGAGGAACTCCACGATCGTCCATCGGCGCCACTGCGAATTGCTGATCAACCAAAGCAACAGTAGGGCCATGCCCCAAAACCACGAATCACCCGAATGCGCAAAGAAGACCGCCAGAGAACGCAATGCGCCTGGCTTTTCAGCCACGCGCATTATTTCAGACAGCCGCGCATCCCATTCAAGCAGGGAGCGCAGACTCATTTTTTGGCAGTTCTCGCTTTCACAGGAGCTTTTGCCGTGCGAGCGGCCCGACGCTCGGCGGTGGCCGTCTTGCGCTGCTGGCGGACCATGTCTTCTCGCATGAGTTCAAGTTGGTGGGGTTTATCCACATCCATGCAGGGCTCAGCCCACGGGAAGCGGATGGCGCGCCCTTTGATGCCGATGCGACTCGTGACTGTGGTCACCAGCTCATCGAGCGTGATGCTTTTTGTCAGCACACGGAAGAAGGTGCCGAGGCCGATGATGCGCGCCTGCCGCAGGGGGCTCTTGCGGTTGCCGATCAACGACTCCCACATATCCAGGTGTTCGGTGGCCATGCTCACATGCGAGACATGGACATCCGCACCACACAATTCAAGGTCCTTGAGTTTGGTGTAGGTGCGGCGGGAATCCGGGTAGCGGGTCTCCATCACTTCCTTGGGACACACGCCGTAATACAGGTCGTCTTTCGTCTCCATGCTGGTGGTGATGAGCCAGTCGATCATCTCAGGTTTGACAGCAGGGATATCGGAGGAGACGATCACGACGTATTTGTTCTTCTTGTTCAATTCCAATGATTTATTGACGCCCGCCACGATATTGGACAGCATGCGTCCCTGATTGGAAATAAAGTGCAGGGGCTTTTTGCAGGTCACGCCGCTTTTGGGTGAAAGCCCGATAATGATGACATTATCGACCTGCTGCGTTTCGCTCAAGGCATCGAGCACCCACTGAATCATGGGTTTTCCGGCAATATCGATCAAGGCTTTCGAGTCGCCGTTGGAGTAGGAGTAAAGCGGGTCTTCAGGCTGGGGAATCCCACCCGCCGTGACAATGGCATCCATGCTTAGTTCAACTCCTGCAATTGAGGCTCAAAGCCCAGTTTATCGATCATCTCGGTCAGTTCGGGCCAGGTGAGCGGGCGGTTCTTGCCTGAGGCGGCCACCAGCGCAGCTTCCATCATATTCGTGCCAAAGGAACGACCCTCCAGCACCGGCGTAGTGGTGACCAGGTATTTCACTCCCACCTGGCGAAAGAGTTCAACATCTTCAGGCGTGGTGGTATTGGTGACGATCACCTTGCCTTGCATGTTATCGGGCATGCAGCGTTTGATATAGTGACAATCCCCGGCGACCACGGTGGCCCACTCGTAATACTTGGTCCATTTGGGTGTGCGTTTTTCCTGTTTTTCGCCGGTGGGATAGAGCATCTCAAAAGGCAGGCGCCCGGCAATGGGCATCAACAAGGCGGCAGTGGTTTTCAGGGAACCCAGTTTATGAATGGCAATGGGAATATCGAGACCGAACATCAGATCACAGAATACGGTTTCGTAGCCTGCTTCGACAAAGGATTTGGAAAGACCCCAGCGATCCACTCCCACGGTGACCATCACTTTGCGGCCGCGGGCGTTGATATAGTCACCGATCTTTTTATCGATGAAGGCCGGGGCGCGGTTTTCGAGGGTGTTCTTGAGGCCGCCTCCATCCACCAGCGGGGTTTTTTCGACGAAACGCACCATCGGGCGCACAGAGTAGAACGGGTACCATTTGCCATCGGCCAGCGCACCAAGATCTGCACCGCCCACGCCGAACGCGTCCACTTTGCCGTCCAGTTCCTGGTATTTTTTGGCGGCGGCTTCCATATCGCCGTCGGTGCCGATGCGCTCGATGCTGACCTGCTCGCCCAACAATGTCACTTGCACAGCCTTGTTTCGTTTGGATGAACCAATGCTGATGCTAACTGCTCTTTTCATGCCGCAGCCTCCTGAGATGAGATGAAGCTATTATATAACGGATTCAAGCCCGCCCTAAGTCTGATCGCAGGGCGCCGGTGGCGGAGGGCTTATCGGGCGCAGTGGGCAGGGTAAAGAGGAACGTGGCGCCCTGTCCCGTTTGCGATTCGACCCAGATCTGCCCGCCATGCACTTCGATGATGCGCTTGACCAGGGCCAGGCCGATACCGGTCCCTTCGCTGCGGGGGTCGAGTTTGTTGAAGAGGCCGAAGACACGCTCGTGATATTGCGGCTCGATACCCATGCCATTATCGCGGACAAAGAAGACCGGCTTGCCATCGCGCTCGCCGCTCTGGCCGATCTCGATCTGCGGCTGGGACTGCGTGCCCATGTACTTGGCGGCGTTATCGAGGAGGTTTTGCAGCACTTCAATGATGCGCGGCTTGTCCACATAGACTGTGGGCAGGCCCGGCTGGACACGCACCACCACCCCGCGCGCGTTGATCTGGCCGCGCACGAGCGCCTGTGCCTCCTGCACCAGTTCGTGGAAGGGTGCGCGCTCCGGCGGGTTGGTAACGCGCCCCACACGGGAAAGCTGCAACAGTTCGTTGAGCAGGTTCTGCATCTTACGAACTGCTTCTTGAATGCGCTGCATGTCGCGCTTGAGACGGTCCATATTTCCGGAGAGGGCATCCTGTTCAAGGTAGCCAAGAAAACCGTTGATGGTCACCAACGGCGATTTGAGGTCATGCGAGACCGTATACGTAAAGCGTTCGAGTTCACCGTTCTTATTCTCCAGTTCACCGATCAATTTTTCGCGCTCGGCCACCTTCGATTGCCATTCATCGAACAGGCGGGCATTTTCCAACGCAATGGCCACCTGATTGGCAAAGTTGAGCGCCAGGGCTGCGTCACGTTCGGTGAAGCGCCCCACTTGGCGGCTATCCAGCGAGATGAAGCCGATCAGGCGTCCACGCGAGCGCAGGGGAATGGAAAGCCAGCCTCGAATGTAGGCTGTGGGTACTTCGTGGAACTGCGGATAAGCCTGTTGGATATCGTCCAATAAAATATACGGCGCAGCCTGCGCTCGAATCGGATAATCCGGTTCCTGCTCACTGAGGGGATATGATGTGAACTGCCCTTCGATATCGGGCAGGCCGTCCTCCCCCACCATCACGGCGCGATCACCATCGTACAGCCAGACCGAGGCGCTGTCGTAGGCCACCACACGCTTAAGCTGCTCAAGAATGCTCTTGACAGCTTCCACCCCATCCAGCGTGGAAGTGACAATGAACGTCGTTTCACGCAGGGTGTCCGATTCAGCATTGCGCAACTTCAATTCTTCGATCAACTGCTTGCGCCCGGCCAGCTCCTGCTGCAGAGCAGCCTCATCCAGTTGACGTTTGATCGCCGCGCCCAGCACATTCGAAGCCACACGGATCACATCCACTTCAATGGCGGTCCATTCGCGTTCATTCACCATATCGTCAAAGCCGATCGTACCCCACTGTTTGCCATCCACTACGATCCGCATTTCCAGCATGGCCTTGATACCTGTCTCACTGGCCCACAACCTCTCGTTCGACACGGCATGAAAATACGAGGAATTTCCGACAAACGGCTCGCCTGAATCCAGGATCTCGTAATACTCTGCAAATTCTTCTTCACGGGTAGGCGCATTTTGATAAGCAGGGTTATCGAGGTCCGAGGTCTGCCCGGGCAAAGTCCACTCGTAGCGCAGGGAATTTAATAACGCGCCCTGTGGCCCAATGTGCTTCTCGAACAAATAAGCATGCGAGGCGTTGAACTCGCGCCCCAACCGCTCCAGGACCAGGTTGATGCGGTCCCGCCAGTCAGGCGCACGCAGGAATTGCTCAGCGGCAAAGGTGATGGCCTCCAGGATCGATTCGCGTTTGCGCAATTGCGCCTCAATGCGCTTGCGGTCGGTCACATCCTGTAAAATGCCCACCGAAGCATACGAGGTCTCGGCATCGTCGAACAATTCGACCGCACTGTCGGTGATCCAGCGCTCCTCACCGTTGCGGGCCAGCACCCGCATATCCGAACGCCAGGTCTTCAAGGCGCCGGTCCGTGCAAGATGCACAGCATCATTGATCGGCAGCCCCGCGCCCATCCCCAACGGCACATTCTCCAACATGATGCGCCGCCACAGTTCCACCGTCACTTCTTCCGGCTTGTAGCCGATCATTTTTTCAATATCCGCACCGATGAATGGATATCGGTTCTCGCGAAAATCGCGATAATACGGCACCGCCCCCGCCGCCTCGATAGCCTGACGATAGATCGCCTCCGACTCCCGCAAGGCCGCCTCGGCATTCTGACGCCGGATCGCCGCTCCCAAAATCCCCGCCAGAATCTTCAAGGCATCGGCCTCGGCTACACCCCAATCCCGCTCCACAACAAAATCATCAAAGCCCAGCGTGCCCCACCAGGTCTCATTCACAAACAATGGCACCTCGATCATCGATTTGACGCCCAATGCCACCAGCCGTTCCCGATCCGCCTCGGGGAAAGACTCCAACCGCCCTACAAAAATTCGGCCCTGATGGAGGTAATGGTTGGTAGTGCCGGGTTGTGTGTTCAAAACATGCGGCTGTTGATAATACGGATTCTCAAAATCGCTGACCGACCCCGATGCGGTCCATTCATACTTCAACAGCGAATACTCCCGCCCATCCGACCCGATGGAATGTTCGAACACATAGGCATGCGAAGCCTGCAGGGTCTCGCCGAGGCGCATCAAAACGCCATCGATATCCAGGCGCCAATCCGGTGAGCGCAAAAATTGCTCCGCTGCAAAAGTCACTGCCGCCAGCACTGCTTCCCTTTGGCGCAGGCTGGCCTCCGCCTGCTTGCGTTCGGTCACATCCTGCATGATGCCGATCGAAGCATAAGACACCCCGGCCTCATTGCGGATCTCCACCGCACTATCAGCCACCCATCGCAACTGCCCATCCCGTGCCCGAATCAAATAATCACACCGCCAATGGTCTATGACGCCTGAACGCACCTGTTTCGTGGCTTCATTAAGCGTCAGTTCGGCCATTTCACCCTGAAGGTCAGCCTGTTGCACAATTTCATCCCACAACGACATGCTCATCTCTTCCGGGCTGTACCCGGTGATCTTTTGAATGCCCTGCCCCATGAAACGATAACTATCCACTGTATATTCCTGATAATACGGCACCGCCCCTGCCGCCTCGATGGCCTGACGATAGATCCGCTCTGACTCACGGACGGCTGATTCCGCCTCCTGACGCTGGATCGCCGCACTGAGCACTCCTGCCGCGATCTTAAGCGCCTCCACTTCGGTGGTATTCCACTCGCGCACAGTCTCATAATCATCAAAACCGATGGCGCCCCACTCCCGCCCATTAACAAAGATCGGCACTTCGAGCAGGGCCTTGATCCCCAAATCATCCATTGCCTCCTTCTCAATGGAAGTGAATGTCTGCGAGTTGCCAATCCGCACATCCCCGCGGCGCAGCGTCTCGACTTGTTCTTCAAAGCCGTCCTGGTGCACCAGCATATTCTGGAATTGCCCTGCGGCCAGGCCGCTTGAATGACCCAAGCGCGTCCACTCATAACGCATCGAGGTCAACAACTCGCCCTGCAAGCCGGTATGGTCTTCGAAGAGATAGGCATGAGTGGCGTTCAAGGTCTGGCCGAGGCGCTCCAGCACCAGGCCCATGTTGATGCGCCAATCAGGCGTTTTCAAGAATTGTTCGGCAGCAAAGGTCACTGCTTCAAGGATCGACTCGCGTTGGCGCAAATCTGCTTCGATGCGTTTGCGCTCTTCCAATTCCGCCTGCACTTGTTCCAGCAGGCTGGCTTTTTCGATGGTGATCGCCACTTGCGCCGCCAGGGTTTCGAGCAGGCGGATCTGGTCGGGAGTATAGGCAGCCACACGCGTGGACTGCACCGACATCAGGCCAATGACGCGCTCGTCCAGCAACAGCGGTATGCCTACATACGAACGCATGCCTGCCTCCACCACGATATGAATGGCATACTGACGGCGTGTTTCAGGGTCGGTAATATCCTGCAGGTAAAGCGTCTTACGCCCAAAGATGACTTCAGCCGTCAGGCCAGGCACATCCTTTAGCTTGCGCGGCGGAATCTGCAAATCCTGGTCGAGGTTCAAAAACAGGGAATAGCGGAAAATGTCTGTGGTCTCATTATATAAACCGATGTGGAAGGCATCCACAACCATGGTTTGTTTTAGTTCTTTCACAAACGCACGCAGGACATGGTATAAGTTCTGCCCGCTGGTCAGGGTCAGGCTGAGGTGGTAGAGCAGCGTCATTTCATTGGCAGTCTGCCGCAGCGTGTTTTCGATGCGCTTCCGTTCTTCCAATTCAGTGTTCAACTGCTGAAGCAAGGCAGCTTCATGTGATGGATCGATGCTAGGGGCCAATCTGCGGGCACAGAAGAATAATACTGTGGCTGCCACAACAGAGCAAAGTACGCCCGAAAAGAGCGCACTCAAGTTCAGGGGATTAAACCAATAAAACCCCAAGCCACTCAAAACAGGTAATAGCAATAAAACCGGTACAACCCGTCTGAGAAACGCTCTGTCAATAGATACATATTGTATGTCTTTCATCGAATGCCTCATCAATCGGGCGGCAATGGCAGGGTGAAGTAGAAGGTTGCACCCTGCCCAACCTGCGATTCGACCCAGATCCGCCCTCCGTGAATCTCAATGATTCGTTTGACCAATGAAAGCCCAATGCCGGTTCCGTCGCTTTTCACATCGAGCTTGTTGAACAAGCCAAAGATACGCTCATAATGCTCCGGGGAGATTCCGATCCCGTTATCCTGCACATGGAAAATAGGCCGGCCGGCCTCCCAACCGGTCAAGCCAATGGCAATACGCGGTGCGGACTGGTCTCCCATGAATTTGGCGGCGTTCTCCACCAGGTTTTGCAGAACTTCCAACAGGCGTTGCCTATCACCAAATACGGTGGGCAGGCCGGCGTCGATATGCACAGCGATATTATGTTCCATAATGCGGCCATGCACCATTTCCAGCGCCTCCTGCGCAAGTTCCTCGAACGGCACAGCCACTGATTCGTTCTTGAGCCGGCCAATTCGCGAAAGTTCGAGCAGGTCATTGAGCAGGGCTTGCATTTTTTCGGCGGCATCAGTAATACGCTGGACATCAGCCTTGATGCGCACTTGATTCCCAGCCAGGGCGTCCTGTTCGAGAAAGCCGAGAAAACCCCGGATGGTAAAGAGAGGCGATTTCAAGTCATGAGAAACAGTGTAGGTAAAACGTTCCAGTTCCGCATTTTTTGCTTCGAGTTCAGCGATCAGGGCTTTGCGTTGCGCCAATTCGGCCTGGAGCTGCTCGAACAGGTTGGCATTGGTGATGGCGATGGCAGCCTGCTGGGCAATGACCCGGCAAAACGAGATCTCTTCGCGGGTAAACTCCCGCCGGGCGCGGCTATCCCAAAACTCCATGTGACCCAGCAAGCGACCCTGGGAATACAGGGCAATATACAACACGGTTTCGCCCTGGTATTTCTCAAGCAGTTGTTGACTCCAGGCCGAGTTTTCAGGCGCGCCTACGTAGCTCACTCGATAATCTTCATCGGCCAAGGGCTCAAACATGAGCGCGCCTTCAGCTTTGAGGTAGCGTGTGCCCAGATCGGAAATTTTCTCAGCGGCATTGGCTGAATTGGCCATATACTCAGCGACAACCTGGTATGAATCTTGGGCGTGGCTGTATTCGGCAACATAGGCGCTGGTGCCATCGAGGATCACACAGATCTGTTTGCAGATCTCGCCCAGCACCTGGTCCAGTTGCAGGGAGGATGTGATGGCCATTGAGGCACTGCGCAGAGCGATCTGCTTTTTCAATTCATCCTGCAGATCGTTGAACAACCGGGCGTTTTCGAGCGCAATGGCCACCTGATCGGCAAAGGTCACAGCCAGCCGGGCATGATGTTCATTGAATTGATCTTTTTGCAGGCCGTCCAATGCAATCAAACCGACTACCCGGCCGCGTACATGCAGGGGCACCCCCAACCATGAATTGATATAGGTATGAGGCGGAACCCGGAAACGCGCGAATTCAGATTGCACATCCCCGCTGATCATGAAGGGCAGTTCATTTCTAAAGAGCGGCATGGCATGGTTGGTTTCATCCAGTTCAAATTGCAACCCCACCAGCGCAAGCTCCCGGGGCAAGCCAAACTCGCCGATCAGAATCTGCGTCCTGCCATCCAGCCGCCAGACAGAGGCACTGTCATAAGGCACTACACGCCGGATCTGATCGAGGATCTGTTGTACGATCTCAGGCAATTCAAAGGTCCCTACAATACTGGCAAGGCTTTCGCGCATGGTCTCGGTTTCAGCGTTCTTGGCCTCCAGTTCACGGATCAAGTCAGCTCGGTGGGAAAGTTCGTTCTGCAATTCGGCAAACAGGCTGGCGGTATCCAACGCCACCGCCACCTGATTGGCAAAATTCACTGCCAACTCAGCATGATGGGCATTGAACTGGCCTTTACGCCGGCCATCCAATGCGATCTGACCCATGACCCGCCCACGGGTACGGAGAGGAATGGCCAGCCACGACTGCACATAGTTATGTGGCGCTTCTTGAAAGTCGGGCAACTCAGCCTGCACATTGTTATTCAGAATATAGGGAACCTCACCGTTCAAGATCGGGGTGGCAGAATTGAGGCCATCGATCTTGATCGCCGTACCGGGAACTTCAACACCGGGCGGCATACCCACGCCATAGATAATGCGCATATAATCGCCATCCGCCCGCCAGACCGAGGCAGTATCGTAAGGGATCACCAATTGGATCTGAACAAGAATACGACGGATGATCTCTTCAAACTCATAGGTCCCCACCACACTGGCCAGGCTTTCGCGCAGGGTCTCAGATTCCCGGTTCTTCAACTCCAACTCACTGATGAGTTTCTCGCGTTCAGATTCCATCCATTTGCGCTGGGTAATATCACGAACGATCAGAATGGCAGCATTGTTCGTGCTGGGTGCTACCCGGCACTCCATGACGTGGGTTTCGCCGTCCATCCAAGCCTCGAATTCAAAGACCGTCAGTTGGCCCTGCAGCGCATCCTGCATGGCAGCCTGAGCCTTGAGGGCGGTTTCTACAGGAAAGATCTCATCCAATTGCTTATTAACAAAGGCAGTTACAGGCATGGCAGTCTCCATGCCACTGGGTGGAACAATGTTCAGGATGGAGCCCGTCTCGGCCACCTCCAAAATCATATCGGGCAGAGCCTCCAGCAGGGCCCGGGTGCGCGTTTCACTTTGTTGCAGCGCCTGCATGGCCTGTTTCTGCGCACTCAAGTCGTAGAACATGGCCAGAATACAGTCTTCAGCGCCAACGTGGATCAATTCATAGAAGGAGATTACATGCCGAATGCTGCCATCAGTGTTATGGAAATAATCGTCCGGGTTGAAGAGGGAGCGTTTTTCACGCAGGTCATGCACGAACCTTTTGCGCTCTTCGGGGTTGTCCCACAGTTTCAGTTCCCGGTCACCCTTTCCCAAGGCAGTGAGGGGGTCATAGCCGGTCATATCCCAGTAGGCATAGTTGGCTTCCAAAAGCCGGCCTTCTTCCAGCGTGGTGATACAAATCGCCACGGGAGAGGAATGGAAGACCTTGCGGAATTTCTCTTCGCTCTCGCGCACAGCGGATTCCATCTGCTTGCGCTCGGTAATATCGATGACGACCACGGTCAAACCCACCACCTGGCCTGCTTCGTCCAAAATAGGCGAATACCTGTTCTCCCACCATGTCCGCTGGAGTTCTGCGTCGCCGTACTCCTCCTGCAGTGTGAAGAATTCACCCGCCAGGACCCGGTCGAAGTTGGCACGGGCCTTTTCGCGGTCGGCATGGTCTGAGATGCAATCCAACATGTTCAAGCCGATGGTAATCTCTACACCCCAGATCTGCCGCATGGTATCCCAGTGAGTTTGCGTGAAGGACGTATACCGGTACTCGCGGTCGAGGGAGAAAATGATCACGCCCCGCGGGCTCTCCATGATGGAGCGCAGGAATTCGTTGGTAAGACGCAGTTCCAGTTCATTGCGTCGTAGCACCTCTTCAGTAGAGCGACGTTCGTGCAATTCGGATTGCAGGCCTGCCAGCGTCTGGCGGAGTTTCTCTGTCATGGAGTTGAAGGCCTGGGCCAAGGTACCCACTTCATCATGAGAAAGAACCGGCGCGACAGCGTCCAGATCCCCATTGGAAATCGCGGCAGCGGTGACGGTCAATGCGCGCAGAGGAGCGGTCACACGGCGGGCCAGCCAGGTGACTATCAAAACCAACAGGATGGAAAGTAGTGACCCGGCAACGATAATGGTCAGCGCAAGACGCCGCGCCGGGGCCAGCGCAAGGGCCTCATCGATCTCCACGATCAAAATGGCGTTCTGCCGTTCGAAAACATGGTAACCACCCATCACTTTCGTACCCGCCTGGTTGGTGTAAGAGGCAATGCCATCCGGTGCCTGGAGCGCCAGGGTCATGGTGGGCGAATTGAATTCGATGGTCTGGGCCAACAGGATGGGATCATCAGTGATGAGTTGACCATCGGTGGTGACAAGATAGCTCTGCACGGGCTCGGATTGCGATTGATCCCGGCGGATGATGTCGTCCACGCGGCGCATGTTGAAGTGCAGGGCCAGAACCCCCACCCGGCGATCATCCTCGTCGAACAGGGGTGTGGCCGTGATCAATGTGATGCCGGAGAACAATTCAGATCGGGAAAAGCCCTGCACATAAGTGTGCGTCTGCCCTTCGATAAAGAAAGGCTGCCCAAATTGTGACCTGCCCACATTCGGCGCATAAGCTGAAACGACGATAATGCCATCGGAATCGATGATCTGCACATCTTGAAATTCGTTGGTGCGTTGGGCGATCAAGGTCACCAGGCGGGTGAGTTCTTTATGAGCGTGTGCGCGTTCGTCCGGCGTAGAATCAGCATGGAGCAGCATCCCGGCCAGTTCGCGCAGTTCAGGCAAACTGGCAAACAGGACCACGTTGCTCTGTTGTTGGTCCACCCATTGATCCAGAAAGTCTGTTTTGAGCCGGGCCACGGTATTCAATTTATCTTCAACGCCAACCTGCAAGGAACGGGCAGCCCGTTCATAGGCGAAAAAAGCCATCAGGCCCACGGTGACCAATGCGAAAGCCAGGTAGAAGCCGATCAACCGGGACTGGATCTTTTGATGTCCATGAATACCGCGCGTATTCTTCATGGGGTGGTTGCCTGCTTCAGCTTGGAGATGTCGAAACGGGCAGCCTCCTGGGTCAGGTCAAGGCCTTGATAGGCAATGGAATATTGTTTGAGGATTCCCTCTTGATGCATCTCGTTGATGGATCGTGAGATCACTTCAAGCAGCCGGGCCTGGTCGCGTCTGGCGGAACGATCCAGGGTAATGGATGCATAGGCAAACAGTAAAGGCGGCTCCAGTATACGAAGCGGTCGACCCGAGGCAATAGCTCGTCGCGCCAGTGGCAGAATAGCAAGCACCGCGTCAAGCTTCACACCATCGCCAAGAGACAGATCGGCAATGGCAGGAGCCTCATTCTCATACCCAACAACCACGGCATTTTGAATCCGATATTGAATATCCTGGTTGGGCATTTGGAGGTCACCCTTTAAGTACGCCTCAAAGGTGCAACCTACGCAAACGCCAATTCGTTTCCCTGAAAGGTCCTCAAGCTTTTGGTAGGTTGTATTATCCCTATGGACAAGGGCCACACTGGGTGTGGCGTAATAAGGTTGCGAGAAATAAAGGACTTGCATACGGTCA
>CAZJMZ010000066.1:0-2334 GCA_964547115.1 uncultured Anaerolinea sp.
TCCCTGCCGCCAGGCAGGTCTTCGACGAAGCCGATGCCACCCTGGGTTTTGCGCTCTCCAACTTGATGTGGAATGGGCCCAAAGAAGCGTTGGATGAGACGGTCAACACGCAACCAGCGCTGTATGTTCATTCCATCGCGGCGTGGATGACGTTCACGAGTCAGACTCAGGGGCGGCCTGCCACTGTGGCCGGGCATTCGCTTGGCGAGTTATCGGCTCTGACCGCCTCTGGTGCCTTGCCCTTTTCTGATGGCCTGCGCCTCGTCCGCAAACGTGGCGAGTTGATGAAGCGCGCCGGGGAAATGAATCCCGGTGGCATGGCGGCCATTCTCGGTGTGGATATCCCCACGCTGGATCGGGTCTGTGCCGAGGCGAGTTCCGGCGGTGAGATCGTGCAAGTGGCCAACGATAACTGCCCCGGGCAGGTGGTGATCTCAGGGCATAAACCGGCGCTTGAACGTGCCATGGCTGGTGCCAAAGCCGCAGGAGCCAAACGCGCCCTGCCGCTGGCGGTCAGCATTGCGGCCCACTCGCCGTTGATGGATTCCATTCAAGCCGAATGGAACGCGGCCGTGGATGCCTGCGTCATCAGCGACGCGGTCATTCCGGTGGTGGGGAACGTCCATGCGAATGTGTTACGCACGGCCGATGAATTACGCGCTGACATCAAAGCGCAGATGCAATCGCGGGTGCGTTGGACGGAATCAGTGAAGGCCATGTCTGGGAGCGGGATCCAGGCTTATGTGGAAGCGGGAAGCGGGAGCGTCCTGCTAGGCTTGATCAAGCGGATCGAGGCCGCGGCGGCCGGGTATGCGTTAGGCGCTCCGTCCGATTTTGAAGCGTTGGCCTAACTCTGCTATACTCGACCCATGAGCGATATTGAACAAAGACTACGCAAGACCTTCAGTGCCATGGCGGGGAACGAGGCGCTCTCGGATGTGCCCGATGAAGCGGCTGCAGCCCTGATGTTGAAATGGAGCGAAGCCGTGATCGAACATGCGGTGCGTCAGACCGAAGCCATGGACGATGCGGCAGCCGAGGAGTTCCTTGCGCCGCGCCTGACCTCCCTGCGTAAATTGATGCGTGCGGTGGGGCACTGGGCCACTGAAACCGACCCGGCTGTAAAGCCTGAATGGTGGGCGAAGGTGGAGCAGCACGCCAGGGCCTTGTATGGTGAGGAAATGTCCCTGCCTGCCCTGCCGGAGTTGACTTCGGCCGTCCCGGCTTCGCTGGCAGATGTGATCGGCGCTGTGCGCGACCTGATCGACTCGCAGGCCCCCAAAGGATAGCGTATGTCGCGTCGCAGGTCGTCCAAATCCCAGCAACAGGGGTTGGTGGTTGCATTCGTCACGTTATTGGTGATCATTTGCGGGTTGTTCTATTCCCTCACAGGCATTGACCCGGGGGGGATCTTCGGTGGTTCTCCTACGCCTCCGAACACAGCCCCGGTGTTCCCGACGAACACGCCGTTCCAACCGATCCCATCCGGGGGGACGTGGTGGCAGGTGTATTTCACCGACCCGCTCACGGTCAATGACCCGAACAACTTCGGCAATTCCATCGAGCAAAGATTGATCGAGCGCATCAATGCGGCGCAGGTGAGCATTCACATAGCTTCCTTTGAGTTTGACCTGACGCCCGTGGCTGAGGCTTTGATCGCCGCTCATAACCGTGGTGTGGATGTGCGCTGGGTGACCGACGATGAATACGGCCTCGGTGCCGATGAAGACCCCGGGCACGGACAATTCGCGATGTTGAAGGATGCAGGGATCGAGATCCGCTCGGACGACCGCACGGCCTTGATGCACAACAAGTTCTGGATCTTTGATGGGCAGGTGGTGTGGACCGGCTCGACCAACATCACCAAGAACGGTATTTTTGTGCAGAACAACAATACCATCGTGTTTTTCTCGCCTGAATTGGCTTCGATCTATGAAGCTGAATTTCAAGAAATGTGGGCCGGGCAGTTCGGCCCCCGGTCGCCTTCTCAATTGGCGCAACAATCAGTGGTGGTCAACGGAACCCCGGTGGAGGTGATCTTCACCTCGGAAGACGGCGCGTTGGAGAACCACATCATTCCGTTGGTAAGCCAGGCGCAGGCCAATATCCGGTTTCTGGCTTTTAGCTTCACCGATTACCCGCTGGCACAAGCCATGATCGACCGGGCCGCCCAAGGCGTGGGCGTGGCTGGGGTCATTGATAAGACCCAGAGCGGCGGGCAGGGCTCAGAATTGGGGACGTTATTCTGTGCGGGTATTCCAGTCCGACAGGATGGTAACCCCCAATTCATGCATAACAAGCTCATTATTGTCGATGACCGGTACGTCATCACAG
>CAZJMZ010000066.1:2434-12923 GCA_964547115.1 uncultured Anaerolinea sp.
CCCCAATTCATGCATAACAAGCTCATTATTGTCGATGACCGGTACGTCATCACAGGCTCATTGAACTTTTCCACCAGTGCGGAGGAGAGCAACGATGAGAATGTGGTCATCCTCGATAACCCGGAAATTGCCCGCCTGTACGTACAGGAGTTTGACAAGGTCTATGGTCAGGGTTCAGCACCTGACCCTGCCGGGATACAGTGCCCGTAAAAATATGACATTTGCAGGACGAAACTCAGGGAATTGCGACTTTTCGGTATAGTATAATGACCGCATGTACATATTGTCTGACAATCGGGGTTGTCAGCGCCGCCACACCGCGGTTCTCGAAATCTATCTGGTTGAAGATTGCCTTCAACCAGATGTTTTTTTAACCGCAGATCCTGAAATGGAGATGTCATGAGATTAAGTAGACTAGCCAGTGAGATCGCCGAGTCGCCGACATTCGCGTTGAACGAGGAAGCGCGCCAGTTGCGTGAACGCGGCGAAGCCGTGATCAACCTGGGGATCGGCGAACCCAAGAACAAAACACCCATTGCCGCAGTGATCGCATCTGCCGCCAAATTAACGACCGGGGATGTGAAATACGTTGCGCCGGATGGCCTGCCTTCGCTGAAAAAGGCCATCATCCGCTATACCGAGGAGCATTATGACCGCCTCGTGGCGCCCGAGAATGTGATCGTCACCAATGGGGCCAAGCAGTCGCTTTTCAACATTTTTTATTCGATCCTCAATCCGCAGGATGAGGTCATTGTGCTGGCGCCGTATTGGGTTTCGTACCAACAAATGATCAAGATGTGCATGGGGGTGCCGGTTGTTGTGACGCCTGAGGATGGCACCTTCACGCCGCGTTTTGAAGAGATCGAGCGGGCTGTGACCTCCTCCACGCGGGCGATCATCGTCAACAGCCCAAACAATCCCTCCGGAGCGATCTACTCACCTGAGTTGATCGAGAAGATCGTGGCCTTGTGCGAGCGGAAGGGTATCTTCATGATCTGTGACGATATTTATCACAAGTTGGTCTTTGACCATCGTGAGGCCCCGCCTGCCTGGCGATTTTCCAAAAAAGACATGGACAGTTCGAACATCATCGTGGTTAACGGTGTGGCCAAGTTGTATGGCATGACCGGCTTCCGGGTGGGTTGGGTGGTGGCGCCGCGCGAATTGGTGCGGGTAATGACCAATGTCACCGTGCAGATCACCTCGGGCGTGTCCCCTGTCAGCCAGGCGGCGGCTGAAGGAGCACTGACCAGCATCCAGTCGATGGTGGAGGCGCTGCGTCTGCATATCCAGAACAATCGCAACGTATTACTGCAGGAAATGAAATCCTTTAATGGGGTGCGTCTCATCGAGCCGCAGGGTACGTTCTATGCCCTGCCGGATATCCGCGCGTTCAGTAACGATTCGATGGCTGTGTCGAAGTTCCTGCTGCAGAAGGCGCGGCTGGTGGTGGTGCCCGGACGCGAGTTTGGCATGGAAGGCCACATTCGCCTGTCGTTTGCGGGTTCGGCGAGTGAGGTGGTGGAAGGGGTGGCGCGTTTGAAGTGGGCGCTTGACCCAACTTCACCCAATGAGATCTATATCGGTGACAAGCGGATGGTGCGCGACTGGATGTAAACCTTGCGCTTCGGCAGGGACACGATTCTGCTGGAGGAGAAAAAGCCAAAGGAGACTTTTAGCGTATGAACAATTTGTTGAACATCAAGACCCCTGCGGAAGCCATCGCGCAAATGCGCAAGGCGGATTACAACCTTTCCAATCACGGCGTGGGCAACCTGCGTCTGGCGTATTGGAATCTGGCGATGGAGGCGCTGTACGAGGAGGCCGTGTTCCGTGGCGAAGGCGTAACTTCGGCTGGTGGGCCGTTCGTGGCGCATACCGGCAAACACACCGGGCGCTCGGCCAACGATAAGTTCACAGTCAAACACCCTGATTCAGAAGGGCATATCTGGTGGGGTACATATAACAAACCGTTCGATGGTGAGAAGTTCGATGCGTTGTACACACGCATGTTGGGGTTCATGCAGGGCCGGGATGTGTTCGTGCAGGATGTATATGTGGGGGCCGATGAGCAGTATCGCATGCCGATCCGCTTTGTGACTGAAAAAGCCTGGCATAGCATGTTCATCCGTAACATGTTCATCCCGCCGCAATCGCTGGAGGAGTACAAACGCTTTGTACCCGAATTTACAGTGGTTGCGATGCCGGGCTTCAAATCCATCCCGGCGGTGGACGGCACGCCCAGTGAGACGTTCATTGTGTTGAACTACGAGCGCAAACTGGCGGTGATCGGCAACACGGCCTATGCCGGCGAGACCAAGAAGTCCATTTTCACACTGTTGAATTACCTGTTGCCGTTGCAGGGCGTCATGTCGATGCACTGCTCGGCCAACGTGAACCCGAACGACCCGAACGACGTGGCGTTGTTCTTTGGCCTGAGCGGCACCGGTAAGACAACGCTTTCCGCCGACCCCACCCGCCGCCTGATCGGTGACGATGAACATGGCTGGAGCGATGGCGGTGTCTTTAACTATGAAGGCGGATGCTACGCCAAAGTGATCGGTCTCTCGGAAGCTGCCGAGCCGCAGATCTATGCCACTACTAAAATGTTCGGGACGATCCTCGAGAACGTGCCGTTTGACCCGGTCACGCGAAAGATCGACCTCAATGACGAATCGATCACCGAGAACACCCGCGCTTCGTATCCGCTGGAATTCATCGATAACGCCGTCCCTGAGAAAAAGGCTGGCCATCCACGGAACATTATCTTTCTCACGTGCGATGCGTCGGGCGTCATGCCGCCCATTGCGCGCCTGACCACGAATCAGGCCTTGTACCAATTCATCTCCGGGTACACGGCCAAACTTGCAGGGACGGAAGCCGGGCTGGGTAAGGAACCGGCCATCACTTTCTCGGCCTGTTTTGGCGGCCCGTTCATGGTGCATCACCCCTCGCGCTATGCGGAACTGCTGCGTGACAAGATCGAGCGCTATAACGTGAAGTGCTGGCTGGTCAATACCGGCTGGGTGGGTGGACCGTATGGCGTGGGCAAGCGCATCAGCATCAAACACACACGGGCCCTGCTCAATGCCGCATTGACAGGCAGCTTGAACGAAGTGGAATATTACCGCGACCCGGTCTTTGGATTTGAGGTGCCCCGCACCTGCCCCGATGTGCCCGCGAACGTGCTCGAGCCGTGGTCCAGTTGGCCCAGTCGCGCCGAATACGACAAACGCTACCATGACCTGGCCCAGCGCTTCATCGAGAACTTCAAGAAATTCGAAGCGCAGACCTCCCGTGAAGTGGTGGATGCCGGACCAAAACTATAAACATTTACAGAACGAGAAATTGAAGAACCGGCCAGCCTGTTACAGGCTGGCCGGTTCTTATGCTAAGGCGCTTCACAAAAATCTTTTGCCAGGTACAAGGCATTCCCATAGTTGGATGGATAATCCAACGGTGACCAGACCGGGCTGTAGACAATACCCTTCAAGGTTTCGGTATATAGATTCTCGCCTTTGCCAGTGCGATTTGCACTGGTGCAGATTTGTACCTTGCCCTCGCGGAATAATTCATCCACTGGGCGTCCGGCTTCTGCTTTGCGCATGCCAATGACCTTGTAAAAAGTGATCAACTCGCTCTTTTCGCGTTTTCTGAACTTGCCGGTGAATTGATATTCCACTTTAGCGCCAGCTGCACTGGTCTCGACCAATACTTTTTGTCCACCAAATACCAACGTCCCGTAACGAAAACGTTTTAGCGCCGGGTCATCCCAGCCAACCTGTTCGCTCCAGTAGATCTGTCCCGGTGGGCGCAGGTCTGGCGGGCCGATCAGCCAATTCATTTTTTGCTTCAGGGTGTAGCCGTATTTGGCTGCGTCGTCTGGCTGGAGACGTTTGAGGAGCGCCAGTTCTTCCGGCCCCAATTCCTGAAAGCAGGATATGGCGTTGAATTCGCCGTGAGAGGGTTTGTCTTTCAGGGTATGAAACAAGGGTACCTCCTGAAAATTCCCCACCTGGATATCGGCGGTACTCATCCCATCGCGTTCATATAAGAAGGGGTCGCCCCACTTGCGGACGGTTACAAGGCCCGCCTTGGGCAGGGGATTCAAATCGCCTCTGGGCTTTAGATTTGGTTTGCTCGGTCCCATGCTGCCTCTTCTCCTCTGATGGCTACGCCTGCGCGAAGATCTGCCGCGCAATCACCAGGCGCTGGATCTCGCTGGTACCTTCTCCGATGGTCATCAAGCGGGCATCGCGGTAGAGACGCTCCACCGGATACATGCTCGAATACCCGAACCCGCCGTGGATCTGGATGGCGTTCCGGCATACCCGCTCGGCCATTTCGGTGGCAAACAGTTTAGCCATGGCGGCTGCTTTGTGATAATTGCGACCCTGTTCCTTAAGCCACGCGGCTTTATAGAGCAGGGTCCGCGCGGCTTCGATCTCTGTTGCCGCATCGGCCAGCATCCACTGAATGGCTTCCTGTTCGGCAATGGGTTTCCCGAAGGCCTGCCGTTCTCTGGCATATTGAACCGCGTATTCGAAGGCCGCTTGCGCCAGGCCTACTGAGATCGCTCCAATACCGATACGCCCGCCATCCAATGTGGATAGAGTTTGGTGCAGCCCTTTGCCTTCTTCGCCGATCAAATTCTCCAGCGGCACCCGCACGTTGTCATACGTCACAGCATGGGTGGGTGAGCCGTGCAGCCCCATCTTCTTTTCGGCGGGACCGATCTTTAGCCCCGGTGTGTTGGTGGGTACAAGAATCTGGCTGAGCGAGCGCGACCCGCCCGCCGAGTCGGTGCGGACAAGGGTGATGATGTACTCGGCAATTGAGGCGTTGGTGCACCACATTTTCTCCCCGTTGATGACCCACTCATTGCCGTCTTTCATGGCCCTGGTGGTCACGCCGCCTTGCAGGTCAGACCCGGCACCGGGTTCGGTAAGCGCCAGCGCGCCTAACTTGTTCTGCCCGCTGGCGACGCGTGGCAGCCATTGTTTCTTGAGCGCATCACTGCCGAACAACGCGATGGGTGTCGTGCCGAGACCGTTATGGGCGGCAATGGCCAGTGCCGTGGACCCGCAGCCCCAGCCCAGTTCTTCGATGGCGATTGCTGCGCTGACCGCATCCACCCCCGAGCCGCCGTATTCCTCCGGGATGTTAAGGCCCAGCAGTCCCAGCGGACCCATTTTGCGGGTGGCGCTCCAGTTGAATTCGTAGGTCACGTCCACTTCGGCGGCTTTGGGTTGTACTTCCTTGGCCACAAAATCATGGACGGTCTTTTGCCAGAGTTTTTGTTCGGCGGTGAGATCAAAGTTCATGCGGGTTCATCCTCCTCGGTTGAGTCTTCGTTGATGGGTTGCTCGGGCATGGTCGCATATTCATTGAGCAGTTGGTGCGCGACTTCGGCTTGGGTTTTGGGAATGAAGACCTGTACATTCCCCAAAATATCGAGCGTGGTAGGGTAAATGGATTGCCCCAGTGATTCCTGGATCAGTTCCACGTCTTCGATGCCGTTACCCAGCAGGTAGGCCTTGAGCACTTCGGCTGCAGCGCGGCCTTGCACTTCAACGAGCAGTTCGTACTTGAGATCGTTCATGGTTGCCTCCGGTGACCGAATGACTACTTCCAGCACACAATGAACAGCACCGTCCATGCGATGCTGACGATCAACTGACGAAACCCGATCCGCGTGGGCTTCCACCCGGCGGCAGGATGTTCGGTACCCCACAGTGTCTCCAGCCATTGTACCAAGTATGGGATGAAGATCAGGCTGGGGAGCAACGAAGCAAGCCCAAGGGAGAATGAAGCGGCAAGATTGAAGGTCGTATATAACAGGGAGCGGTATCCGGCTTGAAAACGGGTGGCACGCTTCGGGGTGGCCTTCCAATCCCGTTGCTCAAGGCGCAGATAGGCGTAAACAATGCTGGCAGCTGATTGCGCCCAGACGAGCAGCCACAGCCACCAGCCGGCAGGGTCGTAACGACCAAGACCCACCCAATAGGCAGCAGGAGCGGCCAATGCCAGCACGCCGGTGGCAACGATCTCGATGCCAGGTTGGCGGCGTTCCTCCCGGCGGCTCACCAGCCACAAATGCCACGCGAAGACCGGTGCCGCCGGGACGGCGAGATAGAGGATGAACATAAAGCCCTGCAGCATAAGTGCCAACCCCGCGCCAGCCAACAGTGCGCCATAGATGAAGATCCAGGCCTGGGCGGCGGGCAGGTCGTCTGCGGGGCGGCGGCCGGCATGGACTTTGATGGCCATTGTGATGGGTTGGCGGATCAGGAAAGCCGTGAGCGCAGCAAGGATCAGGAAGAAAGAGGCCGCTGAATACGTGCTTCCGGCAGACAAGCCGACCAGCAATGGGCTGAAGATAAACACCCACGAGCCGTGATCTTGTGGAAGGAATATCTGCCTGCGAAAGTATGTCCGCATGATGTGATTATAGCTCGCTGCCGGGGAATATCCGCCCATTGTCACGGGGTATGCTACAATCCCAATTGTCCTTTCATGCTGAAATCCAAACTCGCCGCCCTGTTCCAGATTCGCCCGGAAGAGACCCGCATGGTCGTGTTAACGGCTGTGTTGTTTCTTTTGATTCAAGCCGGACAGGGCTTTGGCGATACGGCCGCGTTCGGTCTGTTTGTCTCGAAGAACGTGGACCGGTTGCCATATATGTACGCGCCGTTGGGTTTGATCGTGTTTGTTATCTCGCTGGCATATACGGCAAGTTTGGGGCGTTTTCAGAATGCAAAGGTGGTGCTCTGGTTTTTGGCAGGGTTCATGCTGCTGCTGGTGGCCGAGTGGTTGTTGATCGCGCAATTCAATGTGGATATCACCCAGACCTTCTGGCTCACGGTCAATGGCATGGGGGTGGTGCTGGGTACGCTGGTTTGGAACGTGGCCGGTGAGGTGTGTGATGCGCGGCAGGCCAAACGCCTGTTCCCGTTGTTCACCAGCGTGGGCATTCTGGGCACGATCCTGGGAAATGCGCTGGCGGGTGTGGTAAAGCCCATCGGCGATGCCTACATGATCTTGTTTTATGCGGGTGTGTTGGGGGTCTCGTTTTATTTTCTGCGGACCATCACACGAGATTATTTCACGCCGGAAGCGCCCGCGCCAGTGACCCTGAATCTCATCACCGACCTGCGCTCGGGGTTCGATTACGTCCGGGGTTCGGGGTTGTTCCGCCTGCTGGCGTTCTCGGCAGTGCTGTATTCGATCCTGTTCTTCGCAGTGGATTTCCCCTTCAGTCAGTTCGTCAAACAGCATTACAGTGACGATGTCGCGTTGACGCGTTTCAAGGGTGGTTTCTCCAGCATCGTCATGTTGGTCACGTTCCTGGTCTCGCTGGTCATTGCCAATCGCATCTACGCGCGCATCGGCATCATCAACAGTATCATGCTGCTGCCCATCACCTACATCCTTGGATTCGCGGCGTTTTACACCTTCAACGAGTTCAACACGGCTGTTGCCTTTCGCTTTATTCAACAGATCGTGCTGGCTGGCGTGATGAGCACGGCCTGGAGCGCCCTCTTCAACGTGGTACCCATTGACCGGCGCGGGCAGGTGTTGGCCTTCATGAACGGCGTGCCTTCGCAGATCGGCGTGATCCTTTCGGGGTTGTTGCTGGTGGTAGGTTCACAGGTTCTGGAGCCGAAACAGATTCTTTTGATGGGCGCGCTGGTGGCTGTGATCTGTTTTTACGTTACCTGGCGCATGCGCGATGCATATGGCGCAGCTCTCGTCAGTGCCTTGCAAGCCGGGCGTGTGGACGTCTTCAACCGTGACGATGAAGCTTTCTCTGGCTATGCAGATAACCCTGAGGCGCTGCAAATTGCGCTCCGATCCCTGGGCGATGCCCGGCCTGGCATGCGCCGCATGGCCGCCGAGATGCTGGCCAAAATGGAGAACCCGGCCGCCGTACCCGGATTGGTTGATCGCCTGCATGATGACGACGCCGGGGTGCGCGTTGCGGTCACCCGCGCCTTGTCAGACTTGGACGCGCGTACCGCCCTGGGTCCCATCACCCTCGGGCTTGACGACCCGGCTGATTCGGTCCGCGAAGAGACGCTTGCCGCTCTGACCAAGCTGGAGGCTGCCTCTTCACCCGAACTGATCCGCACCCTCAACCGTTTGCTCGCTGATTCGAACGTGCGCGTTGGGACTCGGGCTGCGAGTCTGTTGCTGGTGTTGGGCGAAGGGCGAGACGCACAAGAGTTTCTGCAGCGCCTATCAGGCAATTCTGAGCCTGAAACTCATCGCGCGCTGGTATTTTCCGCCTATCAAGTTGTGGCAAGTCGTGCGCCGGGAATCGTCCCGATGGAGGCCGTGCACGCGGCTTTGCATGATCCCAGCCCGGCGGTGCGGCGACAGGCTTTGTTGACCGCCGCCCTCTTGAAGGGTGAGGCGTTGATCGAAGCAATGGGCACCTTGTTGAGCGACCCAGATACCGGGGTGAGGCATACGGCTTCAGCAGCACTGCGGCAGGCCTGGCCGGAGTCGCGAAGCGTGGTGTTGCGGTTGTTGAATGACTCTGACGGTCGAACTGTATCGGCGGCCTTGGATGCCATCCCGGCCGGCGGCGAAGATGTGCTCGACGTGATGCGGGCATACATCCAACGCGAAGTGGGCGGCATCCGTTATTGGCGGACAGTATTAGAGTCGTTGCCAGAGCAGGGCCGCATGACCCGTCTGCTGCGACATACGATCCACTATCGCATCACGTTGATCGAAGAACGGCTGGTGCAGGCGGTGGGTGTGTTTGGCAACCCGCGCGCGATGGAGTTGGTGCGTAAGGGGGTGTCGGCAGGTACGCCTGCGGCGCGCGCTGCGGCCCTCGAAGCCCTGGAGACGCTGGGCGATAAACGCATCACCACCGAGGTGCTGCCCATCCTTGACCGCGGTGGGATGTTTGAGGACGTGGCCTCGGTGCGCCTGACGCATAACGACCTGGTGGAGTTCTTGATCAGGCATGAGGATCGCTGGTTCCGGGCGTTGGGGGCGTTCCTGGTGATCGAGTGGGATCTGCGTGAGTATGTGATCGAAGTGCGCAAGTTGTCGGTGGCTGAAGATGAAGACCTGCTGGTGCGCGATACTGCCAAACACGCATTGAGTTATCTTGGAGGCGCGGTTCGTATGAAAACCTTGAAGACCCTTTCGACCCTGGACCGGGTTCTGCTTCTGCGGGAGGTGCCCATGTTCTCCGGGCTTTCTCCTGAAGACCTGGAGCGAATCGCGGAGATCGCAGAGGAGCAGTTGTTCATGGATAAGGCCCTGCTGTGTCGTGAAGGTGAACCCGGCAACGCGCTGTTCATCATAGCCAGCGGCACGGTGGACGTGTTGAAGCGTAATGGTAATACCGACCAGTTGCTGGCTTCGCGGTCCACTGGCGAGTTTGTGGGCGAGATGGCGATCCTTGAGTCTGCGCCGCGTTCGGCCAGTTTGCAGGCACGCGGTGGTGTGCGGGCATTGGTCATTGATGGTAATGCCTTCAGTTCAATACTGTTGGACCGTCCGCAGGTGGCCGTGGCGGTATTGCGGAATATGTCGGCGCGCATACGGGAGTTGAATGTGAAGGTGGGTGTGGGGTAAAATTTCGCAATTATATTTTCAGGAGTATGCAACAATGGCAAACAAGAAGAAGATGGAAGAAAGGCTGGAGGCCGAGCGTAAAGCCCGCCAGGCACGGTTGGTGCAGATCGGGGGCGTGGCTGCAGCGTTGTTGGTGGTGATTTTGGGGTTTGTGTTTTTCTCGTCGCGGGGGAACAATGCCACGGCAAGCGATCAGTATTCAGGTGCCGGGGAAACGGCCGGTGCCTGTGAGCCCTTTGCGGATATTCCGGCAGCGGCGCAATATGGCGCTGCTCCCCCCCAACGCGTAGATGCGGGCAAGCAATACTTTGCCTCGGTCAAAATGGCCACGGGCGGACAGTTTGTGATCGAGTTGTATCCGAGCAAGGCTCCGATTACCGTGAACAGTTTTGTGTTCCTGGCTTGCAAGGGTTATTTCAATGGCGTGACATTCCACCGTGTGTTGGAAGGGTTTATGGCACAAGGCGGTGACCCGACCGGGACCGGGTTGGGCGGACCAGGCTACGAATTCGTCAACGAAGACAGTGACCTGGTCTTTGACAAGGCTGGCGTGGTGGCAATGGCGAATGCCGGGCGCGATACGAACGGCAGCCAGTTCTTTATCACGTTTGGACCAGCCGATTTCTTGAACGGTGGTTATACTATTTTTGGACAGGTGGTTGAAGGACAGGAAGTAGTGGATGCCATCACACGCCGTGACCCGGAGACGAACCCCACCTTCACCGGCGATGCGATGGAGAGCGTGACGATCTCGGTGAAATGATAAAGGTCGACGAATAAGCAAACAGGTACACAGGCAATTGCTTGTGTACCTGTTTTGTTTTTTGGTGAATTTCTATCCGCAGCCGCCGCCGGATTTATCGCGTTTGAGTTGAAGTTGGATCTTGGC
>CAZJMZ010000067.1:0-8909 GCA_964547115.1 uncultured Anaerolinea sp.
GGTGGCGCACCCAGGTCACATTGCTCCAAACCGAGAGTGCCAGCCCGCACAGATATATGCCCACACCCACCCAGCGTAAAACAGCACTCTCGCCCCAGATCACCAGATTACGCCGATCACCAAAAGCAGAGACGATCAAAATAGCCTCAAACAGATTTGCATGCAAATGGCTGATGTTGTAGAGGTGTGCGGCAGGCTGACGTGGCGGAGAGCTATACAGCAGCCAGGCACTCAACGCAGCCTGCAGGCCCACGGCACAGGCAAAACAGATCCGTGCCGGGTTGGCAAAGAAAGCGCTCGAGGCATCCATCCCCCAGGCGATCAAGGGCAAACCTAGAAAGATAAACCCAACTCGCAAGGATTGTCCGAGCGCTGACCAGATCCGATTTTGGAGCATTTGCCTCAACCACATCATGCCCGTCCCGGCAAACCCACACGCTGCCCACCCGAATATACATGAAAGCGATGTTTTCGGGCATACCCTATAAGGGTAATTCCGTAACGCTCTGCCATCTCGATCGAAAGCGAACTTGGTGAGGTGCGCGAAACGATCATCGGCACCCGCATGCGCGCCGCCTTTTGCAACATCTCTGAACTGATGCGCCCGGTGGTCACCAGCACCCGCCCCTGCGATTCGACTCCATTCATCAGGCACAACCCGGCGATCTTATCAAGCGTGTTGTGCCGCCCGATATCCTCCGCCGAGATCAACACCTGTTCGCCATCGGTCAAGGCAGACGTATGTACACCACCCGTCTCACGGTACAACTCCTGCGACTCGAACAACATCTCGACCAGGCGCCCGACCGCCTCAGGGTCTACCCGCAAGCTGTCCCTGCCTAAATGAACATCCGGCTTCGCCAACAGATCGACCGCCGTCACCCCGCCCGTACAGCCGGAGGTGCGCCGCCAATTATTCGGCTGAGAGGCGGCATGATGCAGCCACACATCCACATTATCGCCATGCTCACATACGCGTGCATCGGCCACTTCACTCATGGACTCGATAATGCCTTCGTTGAACAAAAACCCCACCGCCAGCGCTTCCAGATGCACCGGCGTACACATGAAGCTCAACCACTCCTGCCCGTTGACCGTGAGCGAGACCGGTGTCTCGACAATGGTCCCGGCGGCGTGATGTTCCCATTTCTGGAATTCATAGCGCTCATATTCGATGGCTTTGCGAGGGGTAAGCATGGATTCTCCAAACCGATAAAGTACGAATTTTCAGTCAACCCGATCCCAACTCGCCGGCAAGGTGGGCGGCTGCCAGTTGGGATGCGGCCTCCAATCACGCCAGGAACCGTCAAATGGATAGGCTCGCTGTGCCAGCCGTTCAAAGACTTCGGCTTTGGCTTCTTCGATGCCTGTCACCCACTGCGGAGCGATCGCACCGATACGAACCGCTTCGTTGTAATCGGCTTCATCTTTCCACTCATAGGAAAAATCCGGGCGGATGACCAGGTCCAGGTCAAGGTCAAGCGTATCGAGGCAATCCCGTCCGCGCACAAAGGGAACCTGAAAGTTGATGTAATAGCACACAAACTCGTGACTGATGTGGTTCCAAAACAGGATCGTGGAATAGAACTTCTCCGGCTCAAAGAGCAGGAGCAGGCGGTTGGTGCGCCAGATGTATTTGGCAAGCCGCCATTCCTGGGCTGGAAACCGCCAGTGCGGCGGGCTGTACTGCTTGCCTTTCGGATAATTCTCATCGGCCATACACTCTGTGCCGGGGAGCAATGTAACCGCGATCTCCTCCGGGGCATCGTTGACCACCAAAGTGGGCTGCACATGCCACACCTTGTCACGGACCAGGCCACGCCAATTGACCACTTCACCGGGCTGCCACATTTTTATGCTTCTCCGAGTTACGATGGGCTTTGTAGAATGCATCCGGGTCGGAGTGAAAGGCGCCGAGGCAGGCATCGGTACAAAGCAGGATCGTCCGCCCACGATATTCGGCGCGCGGGTAGTAGGCCGGGTCGGTATCGCGGAAGATACGCCCGCACAGGGTGATGAACCGGCGTGCAGGTGCAGGATGCTGCTTCACTTGGCTTCGGCAATGAACACTTCGAAGGGCCCGATGTGAAATTTACGGGGCGAGAGTTCAGTATGGGAGCGCACCGCACTGGAGAACAGCAGGTGCAGATTGCGCCCCTGAACATCTTTGGCGCGTGCAAAGTTCAAATCCATAGGGGTGCCGGTGTAATTCAGCACCACCAACACGGTTTGAGTCTCAGTCTTGCGCACGAAGGAGAAATGTTCTTTTGAGGTGGTCTGCAGCGGGATAAAATCACCTTCCACCAACGCCGGTGTGGACTTACGCACCCGCAAAAGATGCTTATAGTAGTTCAGCAACGAATTGGGGTTGTGTTGCTGATCTCTGACGTTGATGCCATCCTTGTAGTTCGGGTTGACCGGCAGCCAGGGCGTGACCCCTGCAGGAGAGAATCCGCCATTGGGATTGTTGGACCACTGCATGGGTGTGCGGTTCTTATCACGGGTCATTTCCCCGGCGCGGATGGCGGCCTCTGCCGGGTCGACCTTGAGTTCATTCACGAGCCGGTCATAATACCAGGTCGCCATCGTGTCGCGCAAAAGCGCCGGATCGGTGATGATGTAATCGGTCATGCCAATTTCTTCACCGTTGTAGAGGAAAGGCGTGCCTTTGAGGGTGAGGGTCAAGGCCAGATTGAGGCGCGCGAGGTCTGAATCGTGCTGCTTGTCGCCGAAGCGGGTATACATGCGGGAGGAGTCGTGGTTGCCAACGGTGTTACACGCCCAGCCTTTGACGGGTAGCGCTTCCAGCCGAGTCAAACGCTCCTTTTGGTTGCGCCGGATGTGGGCCGGAGTGAGGCGCTCGGTCCGCATGAGAGGAAAGTTGAAGACCAATTGCAGTTCATCGTCCCCATTGCCCATGTAATCGATGTTGTCATCCTCGCCGACCAGCATACGGTCACCATCGTATTCATCGAGGATGGCGCGCAGTTCTTTCATCAGGTCGTGCAGACCAGGGCCGCCCCATTGATACTTGAACATATCGAACCAGTACTTGTCACGCAGTTTTTGTTCTTCGGGAGTCTGTGCGGTCTCGGAGAAGCGCCGAAGTTCGGCGAGATTCATGGGGACGGTGTGCGGTGTGAGGTTGGGGTCTTCATAGATGGTGCCGATGGCATCGAGACGGTAGCCATCCACGCCGAGGTCGAGCCAGAAGCGGGCGGCATCCCACATCGCTTGTTTGACAGCCGGGTTACGCCAGTTGAGGTCGGGCTGTTGCTTCATAAAATAGTGATAATAGTATTGATCGCGTTCGGGGGCATAAGTCCAGGCATCGCCATCAAAGCAGGATTGCCAGTTGTTGGGCGGTGTATCGGCCCATATATACCAATCAGCCTTGGGGTTATTGCGGCTGGACTTTGACTCAAGAAACCACGGATGCTCATCAGAGGTGTGATTCAGCACCAGGTCCAGAATGACGCGCAGGTTACGGCGATGCGCTTCGGCCAGGAAGTGCTTGAAATCGTCGAGTGTGCCATACTCGGGCGCAACAGCTTGATAATCTGAAATATCGTAGCCGCAATCCCAATTGGGTGAAGGGAAATGCGGCGAGAGCCACAGGGCATCTACGCCCAGGTCTTTGAGGTAATCGAGCTTTTCGGTGATGCCTTTGAAATCGCCGATGCCATCGCCATTGCCATCAGCAAACGAGCGTGGATAGATCTGATAAAAGACTGCGGTCTGCCACCATTTGAATTGAGTCATATTGAGGTTGTTCCTTGAGGCTGAGATGAGAACGCCAGCCAAAAGACTGGCGATATTTAACCGTGCATTATGCCAGCCGGCCCACGATCTTGACACACGGACGCTGGAACACGTCTTCGGCATGCGGCGCATCGGTGAGTTCGCTGGTCAGGTCCTGGCCTGGGAAGTGCAGGTTTTCGTGCAGGTCGAGCCGCCACTTGGGGCAGTCGGTCACATCGTAGACAAGGCCTTTAAAGGCGACAAATTTTCGTGAGCCGCGTTCGCCGGTGTTACGACGCAATTCTTGCAACGAGATGGTCACATCGGGGATGGTCATACAGCAATTATAGCCTGAAGAAAAACTCCTGCGGGCGGCAGGAGTTTTTCTTCAGGTCAGGCAGCGGGCTGCGGGCGAAGGGTCAGCCACAGCAGGTACATCCCGGTCACAATGCTGATCGCCACAGCTACATGCGGGACCGTAGCCTGGGAAAATTGTGTGGAAAAGGCAATCGTCTCGCCGATGATCCACGCCAACACCGAGACGAACAGCCAGGCACACATCCGTCCAGCGGAGAGCTGCCGCCACAGGATCGGCAGGACCGCCCCACCCGTGCTGCCCCCCATGAAAACGCCAAAGACCAGGCTGGGCGCCAGCCACTCGGTGGCAATGCGGTACGTCAACAAGGAACCGGCCCGCGCCCCAAATGTGAAGCCCAGGCTGGTCAATAGGATCCAAACGGCCGGGGCACGAAAACCGGTATAGCGCCTCATCGCCAGCCACTGGAACAACCCGATGACCGCGCCGAAGATCAAGTCCCCCAGTATGCGGCCTGCGATGCCGGGCCATAAACCGGGGATCAGACCCGCGCTGGTGGCGCCGAAATAACTGCCCAGCACAAAGCCGATGATATTGGCAAAAACCCAAAAGGAAATAAAGGTCAGGTAATTCATAATGATGAGCCGATTATAAATACATTTCCGCCTGTGAGTCGCTGCAACGAGGTGAAAATGTAACAGTTGCGGATGGTCTTCACTATAATGCATTTGGGGGAAGGCTATTTAAATGAAATTGGTCCTGAAGTAGACTTCAGGACCAATAAGAGCAAGTTTATTAGTGGTCGTTGGTCTCTTTTTTACGATCTGTCAGGTCAGGGATCTTATGCGTCATTGTATCCTCGTCTTTGTGTTTTTCGTGGACAAACTTTCCATCACATGTACCAGACACATCCACCGCTTCACCAACACGTGTATACTGGAGAGCGCATTTCCAACGACCAGTGGTAATGGCCTGTACTTGAAAACGATCCACTGCAACATCATAGGTGCCAGTGCCGGTCAAAATAAAATTAGCCGTCAGGGCACACCCATCCATGGAAAATTCATAGCCCGAGGTGCTGGGGGTAAAACTCAGAGTGCCGCCGTATGTACAACCTACCGTGGTGGGTGTCATCCCATCCCAATAATAGAATTCGGGCAGGTAATAGATCTCCGTCTCGAAAGAAGAGAAGGCTTTGTAGGGACTCTTATATCCAATGGCAAAGCGTGGAGCTACAGGGACATAGGTATCCATGACGAAGCCATCGCACAGCGTTTCCCGTTCGGCTGGGACCCTGTCGTTGACGAGGAAGTCGGTGACAAGGACATCGGGGCAGGCATTGCCGCGACCAAAGATGACGTGCGGACCGCCCGACTGAGTAATGAGATAACCATTGGCCAAATGCTGATAGACGCTCACGCCATTACCCACCGGGGTAGCGGGATCAGCGGTAGAGCCGAGCACGAGCGTGGGCACATCCACCAGCGACAGGTAATCGGGGCGGGTTAGATCGGATGAAGCTCCAGGCCAATAGGCACAGGGCAGGTCTGAATAGAGAATGGAGGCGAAGCGAGTCGCGGGAACCTCAAAAGGATCGGCGGCACGCAGGTAGTTGTCTGCTTTTTGGTTCGGGGTATCGCCAGCGTACCCATAATCCTGACATTCGACCCCATAGTAGGCCGCATCTGAAAAGAAGGGGCTGGGTAGCACCGCGAGGGTTTGTGGGTCGAGGCCCATATTGAGGTAGAACAGGCGGGCCAGGGGAACCAGGTCGGCCTTGGAGGTGAAGGCAGCCAGAGCGCGCACGAACATCATCCGGTCGCCTTCGTTGTACATTTGGCTGACCGCTGTAAATTCAAGGTTGATCAGGGTGAATTGTCGTTTGGCGAAACCGCCTTCGGGTAGGGGATAATTAAAAGTGAGCGGGCCCTTGCGCAGAATAGCGGCCAGCGTGTCGTAACCGGCTACTGGTTTACCGTTGAGGTCCCTGCGGCAGACCGGGTCATCCTTGCAGGCGGACAAGGAAGCTACCAGGGTATCGTTGAAGGCTTGCGCTTGTTGGGCATAATAGGCGTTGCCGGTCAGGGTCAGGTCCACCGTGCCATCGAGGATCAGTCCGCCCAAATGTTCGCTGTGGGCGGCGGCATAGGTCTGGGCGTATTGCGTGCCGTAGCTCTCACCATACAGCCATAATTTATCATCGCCGACCAATTGTCTGAAATATTCGAGGTCTTCCACTGCCTGGCGGGTGCCGAGCAAGGGCAACAACTCAGGGTTACTTGTCTCACTGACACAACCTGCACTAAAAGCGCTGGCATTTTGCTTGAGCGCCGCTTCCTGTTTGCGAGTGATGCCCCGGGCGTCCTGCTGGTAATAAACATTTGCAGCAAACGGACAGGCCTGATCACCCGACAAACCTACACCACGTTGATCAAAAAATACGATATCAAAGGCTTGGGGGATGGCCGGGTCAAAAGTAGCCAGGTAGCTATCTGCAGAGGCTATACCTGAATAGCCCGGTCCACCAGTTGCAGTGACAAACATGCCCTTGCGGACACCCGTGGCCGGTAGAACAGCAAAAGTAACACCCAGATTGCGCGAATCGGCCTGGTTAAAGTGATCCAGAGGCACATCGAGGGTGACACAAGTAAATGCGCTGCCCTCAAAACAGGGACTTCCACCCAAATCAGCAAGGACCTGTGCCATGGATTTTGACATCACTGCTGATTGGGCTGAGGCAGGTGTTACCGCAAGAGGCGCGGTCAATAGCGCCAAAAGTGCCAGAAATTTTATTAATGTAACCGTTTTGAATTTCATATGACTTCCTTAAGCAAGAGGAGATATAGTCGAACAGTCTTGCGCTTTGATTATATGAGAAATTCATGCTCTCGCCAGAAATCGTCGAAATTGAAAAGTTACAACCTGAGAGCAGCTGCACTTACATATCAAACCAGCGGCAGCCGAATTAAACCAACTATTCCATCACCCGCTCATCAAGCGGAGTGATGGAATAGTTTTCAATTGCTTTCAAGATAAAGCCATCTACCAACGGAGCGGACAAGGCGTGCGGCTATCGAACATTGATGACCTGCCCAGTGTAAATCAAGTCAGCATTCTTGATGTTCGGGTTGAGTTGCAGTAGCTTGTCAACAGTTGTGCCGAACTTACCAGCGATGATCTTAAGCGTATCGCCCTTTTGCACAATGTATGTAGGCGCCGTGCTCGGGATGGTGATCGCCTGGCCGACGTAGATCTTGTTCGGGTTGGTGATCTGCGGGTTAAGTTTCAGGATGTCATCCACGCTGATGCTGAAGCGGGAGGCGATATTCCGCAGGGTATCGCCCTTTTTCACGTAATAGGTCTGGCCTGAAGCGGGGGGCGGTGTGGTAGGCACAGGCGTGACCGGAGTGGTGTACACCTTGAGCCACTGGCCTTCATAGATCACATTCACATTCGTGATCTCGGGGTTGTTGGCGAGCAACGAGTCCACGGTCACGCCAAAGCGAGTGGCGAGGCCCTTGAGGGTATCGCCGCGGGCAATAATGTAGATAAAGTATCCGCCATCGGTGCCCAGAATGATGCCGGGCAGCAACAAATTCTGGCCCGGGTAGATCAGGTTGCCAGACCCAATCTCAGGGTTGGCGCGCCGGAGCGCGGAAACGGTCGTACCACAACGGTCAGCGATCTTGCGCAGGGTATCGCCCTGTACCACGGTCACGCTCGAGCCACAGCTGGCGGCAAAAGCCGCGCTGGTGGTGGCAAAGGCCGAAACGACCACCGCCACCAGGACAAAGAATTGCAGGAACTTTTTGGTATTCATCGTACTCTCCATGATGTTGTTTGCTACCGAGATGATGTTTTTCACCCGCCAAATGTTCCCATGCCACCCCCTACTGAAGTCCTACAAAACAATAACGGGAGAACTTCTCTCAAAGTTCTCCCGTTATCATTGGATAAATTACCGCTTCTTTTTCTTCGTTTTGGGCTTGCCGGCTGACCGAGACGCCTCAACCTTCACTGGAGCCGCCTCTGCCACATAGGCCTCCCGCAAATTGACCGGGTGCGAAGAGCGGGCCCGCAGGCGTAGGTTCAATAACTCCACCATCACTGAGAAAGCCATTGCAAAATAAATGTAGCCCTTCGGGATGTGCTGGTGCAGACCCTCCACCACCAGCGTAAAGCCGATCAGCAACAGGAAGGAAAGCGCCAGCATCTTGATGGTGGGATGGTCTTCCACGAATTTACTGATCGAGCCAGAGGCAAAGATCATGACACCGGCCGCCGCGATCACGGCAATGATCATGATAACGATGTCATTCGCCATACCCACCGCAGTAATGACCGAATCGAGCGAAAAGACGATATCGAGCAGCATGATCTGGACGATGACGCTCCAGAACGAAGCCACCACTTTCGCCGAAGCATGCCCCTCCACGCCTTCGAGCTTGTCATGGATCTCATGCACGCTCTTCCACAGCAGGAACAAGCCGCCTGCGAGCAGAATCAAATCGCGGCCTGAAATATCCACGTCCAGCAACGGCAATGTGAAAAGTGGCTTTTCCAGACGGATGATCCACGAAAGTGAGAGTAGCAACAAAACGCGCGTGATGACCGCCAGCGCAATACCGGTCATACGGGCACGGTCACGCTGATCTACAGGCAGTTTGCCTGCCAGGATCGAGATGAAAATGACATTATCGACGCCGAGCACCAACTCGAGCGCGACCAGGGTGATGAGGGCCACCCAGGCTTCAGGTTGAGAGATCCAATCGAACATTAAGCAACTCCTTTTGAAGGATATTTACGAAGAAAACCCCTCGGGGGTTTCAGCATACACACCACGCATCTCGCC
>CAZJMZ010000067.1:9009-12834 GCA_964547115.1 uncultured Anaerolinea sp.
ATATTTACGAAGAAAACCCCTCGGGGGTTTCAGCATACACACCACGCATCTCGCCAGGTAAAGCCTGAGCCAACGTGAACATCAGACGGTCCGTAAGCGCCAGAGGTGTTTCGTTCTCGCGCGGAAACAACGGCGGCAACACCTGAATATGAACCTGTACCCGGCGCGGGAAACGTTTGAAGAAGCGGTCTGAGCCTTGCACCGTCAGCGGCACGATGGGACATTGCGCTTCCAGCGCCATGCGGGCAGTGCCGGTTTTCGCCACGGCCAACCCCCGGCCCTTCGAGCGGGTTCCCTCAGGGAACATCCCTAACAACTGCCCGGCCTGCAAGACTTTGGCAGCATGCCGCATAGCCCATGCATCTTTCTCACCGCGGTTGACCGGGAAGGCGCTCAAGTTGCGCAGGATTATATCCATGAGCGGGTTTCTGAACAACTCGGCCTTGCCCATGAAAAAAATGACACGAGGCAGGGCGAACTGCATCGGGAAAACATCAAAGTTCGTGACGTGGTTTGCCGCCAGAATGGCCGCCCCGGAGCGAGGGAGATGCTCGACCCCGGTTACGTCCATCTGCATGAGAGGGGCAAACAAAGCCCGGGCCAGTCGAATCAACGCACGGCGCTGGGAGGTGTCAGCGAGGTAGTAAGTCTTTTTGTCGCGAGGATCAGCCTCGGCGGAGGAAAGATGCGGAGCTTCCATGTCCAATTTAAGTCACCGAAAGTGGATTATACTTGCAATCGTCACTGACAAACCAGCGCATCAGGTTGGATGACGCGCTTGTAATCTCAAATATCGGAGCACAACTATGGAAACGATTATCGAAAGTATTTCAGCCCTCGAAGTCCTGGACTCGCGTGGCAACCCCACTGTGGAAGTTGAGGTGACTCTGGCAGATGGCTCATGGGGCCGCGCGGCGGTACCCTCCGGCGCATCGACCGGCGTGCATGAAGCCCTGGAATTGCGCGATGGCGACAAGAAACGCTATCTGGGCAAGGGCGTTTCAAAGGCCGTGGCGAACGTCAACGGTGTGATCGCGGATACACTCTTCGGCTGGGATGCGGCGGAACAAAAGGCCATCGACACCGAACTGCTCGCGCTGGATGGCACCCCGAACAAATCGAAGCTCGGCGCGAATGCGATCCTGGGCGTGAGCCTGGCTGTGGCCAAGGCTGCAGCGAACTCGCTCGGCCTGCCACTCTATCGCTATCTCGGCGGCGTGTATGCGCACGTACTGCCCGTGCCGATGATGAACATCTTGAATGGTGGCGCGCATACCGCCTGGCAATCGACCGATATGCAGGAGTTCATGGTCATGCCGTTTGGCGCACCCTCGTTCTCTGAAGGTCTGCGCTGGGGCGCGGAGATCTATCACGCGCTGAAATCGGTCTTGAAAGAAAAGGGCTACGCCACACTCGTCGGTGACGAGGGCGGGTACGCGCCCGCGCTCAAGGCCAACAGCGAAGCGATTGAAGTCATTCTAACCGCCATCGAAAAAGCAGGCTTCAAAGCCGGTCGCGGACTCGATGTGGCCATCGCTCTCGACCCCGCCGCTTCTGAGTTATACGAAGAAGACAGCAAGATGTACAATCTGCGCAAGGAAGGCAAGAAACTGACCGGCGAACAGATGGTGGAATTCTGGGCCAAGTGGGTCAAGGACTACCCCATCGTCTCCATCGAGGACGGTCTTGCCCAGGATGATTGGGAAAGCTGGAAGCTGGCCGTGCAGACCTACGGCGACAAATGCCAGATCGTGGGCGACGACTTGCTGGTGACCAATCCCGAACGCGTGCGCAAGGCGATTCAAGAGAACGCGGCGAACGCCCTGCTCGTGAAAGTGAACCAGATCGGTTCATTGACCGAGACCATCGAAGCCGTGGATGCCTGTCAGCGGGCTGGCTGGCGCGCGGTGACCAGTCACCGCTCCGGCGAAACCGAAGATGCCACCATCGCCGATATCGCCGTGGCGCTCAACACCGGCCAGATCAAGACCGGCGCGCCGGCCCGTTCAGACCGGGTGGCGAAATACAATCAACTGCTACGCATCGAAGCAGAACTCGGTGATACCGCCAAGTACGCAGGCTGGGCGGCATTGAAGTAAACAAAATAACTCCTTCAGGGCTTGAGCCTTGAAGGAGTTATTTTTTACAGGAGTGAACATGTCCAACGAAGAAGACATCCAACGGTATTTCTCGAACCGTCAAAAAGAAATTGACGGCGCGGCCTTGTACAATGTGCTGGCCGAAACAGAAAAGCAGCCGCAAATGGCACAGGTCTATCGCAAGTTGGCAGCCAGCGAAGAGAAACATGCAGCAGCTTGGGAGAAGAAACTGGAAGACCTGAAAGTTTCGATTCCTCCCCGCAAGCCCACCTGGCGTGCCGCGACCATGATCTGGCTGGCACGCAGGTTCGGCCCACAATTTGTGTTGCCCACCATCACTGGCAACGAAAAAGCGGACAGCCAGGCTTATGACGGTCAATCAGATGAAGAAGCGAAAGAATTCTCGCTCGATGAAAAGTCCCATGCAAGACTGTTATCCATGGCGGCACACTCCACGGGCGGCCTCCCCGGCGGGACCGTGGCTCAACTGGAGGGACGTCACAAAGCCAGTGGCGGGAACGCACTCCGCGCGGCGGTGCTTGGTGCGAACGATGGGCTCGTCTCGATCCTGAGTTTGACGATGGGCGTGGCAGGCGCCACCAATTCCCGGCCCGATATTTTGATCGCGGGTCTGGCGGGAGTGCTGGCAGGCGCAGGTTCAATGGCGCTGGGCGAATGGCTCTCGGTGCAAAGCTCGCGCGAACTCTATGAGCATCAGATCAAGATCGAAGCGGAGGAGATCGCTGAAAACCCTGAAGAAGAGCAGGAAGAACTGGCGCTCATCTACCAATCAAAGGGCCTGCCCGAAGACCGCGCGAAGGAACTCGCTGCGCACATGATGGCGGATAAAAGCAGCATTCTCGACACATTGGCGCGCGAAGAACTGGGCATCGACCCCGAAGAACTGGGCGGTTCGGCCTATGAAGCGGCGTGGACTTCATTCTTCCTCTTCGCGTTTGGAGCGGCCTTCCCAATGTTCCCCTATCTCTTCTGGAGCGGAACAATGGCGATCGTTCTGAGTCTCGTGGTTAGCGCGGTGGGGTTGTTCATCATCGGCGCGGCGATCACGTTGATGACCGGTAAGAGCATCTGGTTCTCGGGCTCACGGCAAGTACTGGTGGGCATAGCCGCCGCCGGGTTGACCTATGGCATCGGCAAGTTGATCGGCGTGGCAGTGTAATCAATCAAAAGGACGGGTTCAAGCCCGTCCTTTTTTGTTAAATCTTGTTAGCATACTTCTCTGCAAACAAGGCAGGCTGTCCGCCAGTGTGCCAGAACAGCACCGTCTCATCCTTCTTGAAAAACCTCTTGCGGATGAGATCGATCATCCCTGCGGCGGCACGACCCGTATAGACCGGGTCTAGCAACAGCCCCTCGTACTTTGCAAATAATCGAACCGCTTCGCGCTCCGCATCGGTCAAAACGCCATAGCCTGCCTGACAATACTGGTCATTGGCCAGCACATCGTCAGGGGTGAATTGAATCCGCTCGCCAAGTTTCTCGCTCGCGTTCGAAGCCAGCGCGGAGACGTGCGTCCTCAGCCATGCTTCCGGTTCGTCAATGCTGATGCCCAACACCTTCCCTTGATATCCAAACACACGCTGACCTAACACGAGTCCGGCATGCGTGCCGCCGGAGGAGGTGCCGAAGACCATCCAATCGGCATGGACATTCTGCCGCATGAACTCTTCCACAGCAAAGGCATAGCCCAGGGCGCCGGTCGGAC
>CAZJMZ010000068.1:0-6211 GCA_964547115.1 uncultured Anaerolinea sp.
TCGAACGATGGTTGATAAGGTTCCGAAACAAACAGCCCGGGGTATGCCCGGGCTGTTGAAAACCATGCTTGGTTTCATTGCGGCAACCGGGCTGTCGTGGCCGCGTGAGCGGCGTTAGACCCTTGGCTTTGCGTCCCCGCCTTTCGACGGGTTTGCCTTTTCGGTTTGTTACACTTAGTTTAGCAAATAGCGGGGACGAGAATCATTGCATTTGTGATACACGGCCTTACAGAGTTGAAACGTGACATGTTGCGGGGCTGTACAGGTTTTTATAAGCCACGTCACTTTTTATGGTTTCGCTTGTTCTATATACACTATGTCTGCTGTATCTGTGCGTATTTCAGGCGCCCGCACCCGGCTGCCCTTTTGGTTGAAGTTGTTGTATGGCTCAGGCGACTGGGGCATTTCAAGCATTGGTATGATGCGTTCGATCTTTTATGCGCTCTACCTGACCGATGTGGTGGGCCTGGAGCCACGGCTGGCTTCGTTCGGTGCGCTGGCCGGAATTGTGTGGGATGCCGTGAACGACCCGATCATTGGGGTGATCAGTGATCGGTTGAGTACCCGCTGGGGACGTCGGCGTCCCTTTCTGCTGTGGTTTGCCATTCCCTTCGGGTTGAGCTTTGTGATCCTGTGGTCGGCACCCAATTGGGATAACCAACTGGCCCTGCTGATCTATGTGACCCTTTCTTTCATGATCTCTGATACGTTGACGACCCTGGTCTCGGTGCCGTTCATGTCACTGACCCCCGAGCTGACTCCGGACTATGATGAACGCACCTCACTGACGAGTTTCCGCTCGGTGTTCCAGTTGTTGGGGGCGCTTTCGATGGTGGTCGCAGCCCCGTCGATCGTGGATATGGTTTTGCGGTCGGGCGGTTCGCAGCAGCAAGGCTTTATGCTGGTGGGTGCCATTTTCGGGGCGATTGGCGCGATTCCGTTGTTTTTGATCGGGCTGCTGATTCAGGAGACTTCCACACCTGAACAGCAGGAGACCATGCCGTTTCGGGAAACCCTGCGCGAAGCATGGAAGAACATTCCTTTTCGTTATGCGGTGGGGTTGCACATGCTCAACTGGTCGGCCGTGGATATGGTGGCGGTGGCCTTCCCGTATTTTCTATTGTATTGGGTGGCACGTGGTGACCTGCTGGCTTCGATCAACCTGTTTGGGTTCGAACTGGCGTACGAATCGGCCTTTTTTGGCATATTAATGCTGGTCTGCATCCTGTTCGTCCCTTTTTGGCTGTGGTTCTCACAGGTGCGCAACAAACGCGATGCCTATGCTCTGGGTATGACCTTCTGGGTGCTGGTGACCTTCATGATCTATACCATTCAGCCCGGGCAGACAACCTACCTGCTGGTTGTGGCCGCGTTGGCAGGGGTTGGGGTTTCGGCGGCCTATACCCTGCCAGATTCGTTGTTTGCTGATGTGATCGAATGGGATGAACTGCGCACCGGGCGACGGCAGGAGGGAGTCTTCTACGGTATGCGCACCCTGATCCGCAAGTTGACCGGGGCGCTGGTGATCTTCCTGACCCTGCAGTCCCTGGGCTGGTCAGGCTATGTTACGCCGCCGGAGGGGGTGGTGCAATATACACAGAGTGCCTCAGCGCTCAGCATGATCCGCTTGCTGGTGTCACCATTTGGCGCCCTGATGCTCTCGGGCGCAGTCATTTTGGCATGGATGTTCCCACTCTCGCGAGAAAAGCACCAGCGCATTCAAAGACTGCTCGAAAAAAAGCGCGAACGCACCCCGGAATTTCATTGACATATCCCGCTTGCGCGTGTTATCCTTGCGGTTATAGGATACCAGTAGTTTGCTTTGGAAGTACCAGGTTGGCTCACGGATCGTCCGTGAGCCGCTTTGTTTTTCGCCGTTGCGGCGGATCCGATGCAACACCCAATGAGTACCCTCCATATTTTTTTCTTGCCACAGGAGGCAAACATGTCGGAACGGATCAACGGTACAGTCAAATGGTTCAATGGCACCAAGGGCTACGGCTTCATCGAGCGCTCAGGCGGCGCAGATGTGTTCGTACACTTCTCTGCCATTCAAGGCGAAGGCTTCAAGAACCTGCAGGAAGGCCAGAAGGTCGAGTTCAGTGTTGAACAAGGCCCCAAGGGTCTGCAGGCTGCGAACGTCGTCGTCATCAACTAATTGGCTGACGATTTGACCAAAAAATCCCCGCGATACAAGTCGCGGGGATTTTTGATTCAGCCACCCAGGCCCTGCTGCAGGCGCAGGATACCCTCGCGGATCTGTGCCGCCTCATAGTGCGCGAAACATAACCGCAGGCAGTTCCCCGCGCCGCCACTCACCGAAAACAGCGCGCCGGGGCGAAAATCGGTCTGTTGGGCTCTGGCCTGCGGACGCAGCGCCCGGGTGTCGATTCCCTCCGGCAGGCGCAGCCATAGGAAGTAACCGCCCTGTGGGACGTGGAACTGCGCTTGGGGCAAATGCAGACGTACCGCCTCTTCCATTGCTGATAGCTGCTCCTGATACTTGAGCTTTAACTGCCCGATATGCTCCTCCAACCCGCCCGTCTCTATCGCCCCGCGCACGATGGCCGACGTGAACGGGTTCATCCCACCGCCACTATCGAGCAGGCCGCACGCAACCAGCCGCTGAATGACAGTGGCATGTGCCTGAATCCAGCCCAGCCGCAAGCCCGGCGCCAGGATCTTCGAAAACGAACTCAGTGAGATGACGTGTTCATCATCGATGTGGACTGCCAGGGGTTGAGGCGGTGTGCCTGTATAGGTGAGCAGTTGGTACACTTCGTCGGCAAGGATCAGGCAATCGAATTGCCGGGCCAGCTCCAACAGGCGCAGGCGGCGGGGCTCCGTCAGTGTGAGACCGGTGGGGTTGTGGTGGACGGGGATGGTGTAGATGAATTTCGGGTGGTGGGTCTGCAAAGCATCTTCCAGCGCTTCAGGGATCAGGCCCTGCTCATCCATGGCGATGGGGATGAGGTTGAGGTGATGGTCGGCAAAGATGCGCGGCGCGACGAAGAAGGTGGTCTCTTCGACAAGGACTGTATCTCCGGGGCGGGTGAAAAGCGTGCAGAGCAGGTCCAGCGCAGAAGAGATGCCCGCCGTGACGAACAGGTTCTCAGGCGCAACTGCATGACCATAGCTGCGGGTCAATAGCTGTGCGAGTGCCGCCCTGAAGTAGCCGTCGCCCTGTTCGAGGCCGTATTGCAGAAAGGACGGGTCGCCTTGCGCGAAGCGAGTTTCTGCCGCGCGGCGCAGCAACTCAAGCGGGAAACTGCGCTGGTTCGGTTCGCCGGCGCCAAGGTCAATGACCCCGGCAGGGATGTTCAGTTGAGTGATGAGCGACATGCTGGAAGTATAGCAGGTGTGTTGCCGGCCCGTGGAATCAAACAGGGACCCTTGCGAGTCCCTGCCATAGTGGGGCACAAGCCTGAACTTACTGGGCAGCGTGCTCTTTGATATTTTTGACTGAGGCGGCGTGCCGGATGAGCAGTTCGGCCAGCTGCGAGACAGTCTTCTTGGCAACCGCAAGATCGGTTACCTTGCCCTTGGCATCGAAACCAGCATGCTTGTCGATGATGGCTTTGGCCTGGTCGAGCGAAGAGTTGCAAATGGTCAGGTGCTTATCCAACTCGTTCTTTTGGGTTGTGGTCGCTTTCTTGTGAGTGGCCAGATAGTTATCCACCAACTTGTGGGTTTTCTCGTGGTTGATCATCTGGGTCTTGTAACCGTTGCCCAGTTCCTCCCACTTCTTCTCCAGTTGGTCATACACCGGGCTTTTGGCGAAGACGCCGGTCGTGGGGAATGTTGCCATTACCACAGCGATCAGCAATGCCAAGACTACGACTTTCCGTAACATTGCAACCTCCTTACTTGTTGCGTGCTGGAGAATTCCAGCACCCTTACCGTAGCACGGAAAACTTAAGGGAGTGTAAGAACTGTATTTGAGACATAGTGTAGGCACTTTGTCGCCGCTTGACACCGAGTGCGTGTTTTTCACGCTTGGCATCCGGTTGCGTGGCCGTTTTTTTATTGCGAATGGCCGCCTTTTGTTATAATCTTCCACAACTCACTTCAGGAGAGAGCCGTACATGCCCAAAAAAAAGGGTACGTTTGCACTGCCCCTTGAGAAGGAAGACATCATCCGGGATTATCGCCTGGCCTACCAAAGCCGGCAGGTGAGCTTGATCGGCAGGCGCGAAGTTTTGAGTGGCAAGGCCAAGTTCGGAATTTTCGGCGATGGCAAGGAACTCGCCAATATCGCCATAGCTCATGCCTTTCAAAAGGGCGATTGGCGTTCAGGCTATTATCGCGACCAGACCTGGATGTTCATGTTGCACAGCATGAGCATCCAGGAATTTTTTGCGCAGTTATATGCCCATGCCGACCTGGAGCACGAACCGGCCACGGGCGGGCGCTCGATGAACTCACATTTTGGGTCACGCTTTATCAAGGCCGATGGTTCGTGGCGCAACCAGATGGAGATGTATAACGTGGTGGGTGACATCTCGCCCACTGCCGCGCAGATGCCGCGCACGGTGGGGCTGGCTTATGCTTCGGTGTTGTATCGGGGGCTGGATGAGTTAAAGGCGTTCAAGGAATTTTCGAACAATGGTAACGAGGTCGCTTGGGCGACCATCGGTAATGCATCCACGGCAGAGGGGTTGTTCTGGGAGAGTGTCAATGCCATCGGGGTGTTGCAGGCACCGGCGGTCATCACCGTCTATGACGATGGCTATGGCATTTCAGTGCCGAACCAGTTCCAGATGGTGAAAGAAAATATTCACAGCGTTCTGCAGGGCTTTCAGCGCGAGATGAACGGCAGGCCGAAGAGTCAGCGTGGGTATGAGTTGTTCCAGGTGCGGGGTTGGGATTACCCTGCCTTGATCGAAACCTTTGCTTCTGCGGCAGAGATCGCGCGCACGTATCACATCCCGGCGCTGGTGCATGTGTACGATGTGACACAGCCTCAAGGTCACAGCACGAGCGGTTCGCATGAACGCTATAAATCGCCGGAGCGGTTGCGATTCGAGGAAGAGTACGATTGTCTGCGCCAGTTCAAGGCGTGGATGCTCGACCACAAATTAGCCACCACCAAAGACTTTGCCGAATGGGAGAGCGAAGATTATGACCTGGTGGAAGGCTTGCGCAAACGGGCGTGGGAAGCCTACCTGGCGCCGATCATCGAAGAACGTAACACGGTGATGGACATGCTGGAGGAAGTGGCCACAACCTCCGACCAGGCTTCAGCGTTGCGATTGGTTCGGGACCGCCTCGCAACTCTCCCGTCGGTGATGAGGCGTGATATCCATAGTACGGTGCATGAAGCCTTGCGTGTCCTGCGACATGAGGCGAATCCGTCCAAGGAGATTTTGATCCAGTGGAAGGCTGAGAACGACAAACAGAACGAAGAGCGTTACGGTTCGCATCTGTACAACGGGACGGCTGTTTCTGTAAAAGAGATCAAGCCTGCCTACTCTGACGGCTCACCGACGATGATGGGATTCGAGATCATGAATGCCGCCTTCGATGCCCTGCTCGGGCGTGACCCGCGCGTGGTGGCCTTTGGTGAGGATGTGGGCTTTCTTGGTGATGTGAATCAGGGCTTCAAGGGCATGCAGGAAAAATATGGCGCACTGCGTGTGACCGATACGGGCATTCGCGAGGCGACGATCCTGGGGCAGGCCATGGGGTTGGCGATGCGCGGGCTGCGGCCGATCTGTGAGATCCAGTATCTTGATTACATTTTGTATGCATTGCAAATTATTTCTGATGATCTGGCATCCCTGCATTGGCGCACGGTGGGTGGGCAGAGCGCGCCGGTGATCGTGCGCACACGCGGCCACCGGCTGGAGGGCATCTGGCATTCGGGTTCGCCGATGGCGGGTATCATCCATTTGGTGCGAGGGCTGCATGTGTTGGTGCCGCGCGATATGACCCGGGCTGCCGGTTTTTACAATACCCTGATGAAAGCCAATGAACCGGCGATCGTGGTGGAAGTGTTGAATGGCTACCGCGTCAAGGAGCGCCTGCCAGACAATATCGGTGAATTCACGGTGCCACTGGGTGTGCCGGAGGTGATCCGGACTGGGCGCGATGTGACGGTGGTGACCTATGGAGCCTGTTGCCGCATCGTGCTTGATGCCGCCGATAAGCTGGCGAAGGTGGGTATCGAGATCGAGGTGATCGATGTGCAGTCGTTGTTGCCGTTTGACCT
>CAZJMZ010000068.1:6311-12754 GCA_964547115.1 uncultured Anaerolinea sp.
GTCACTGTTACGAAATGGCTGAAGCAGGAAGGCGACTCGGTCAGTGAACTTGAGCCGCTGCTGGAGGTGAATACCGATAAGGTGGACACTGAAATCCCTGCGCCTGCCAGCGGAACGGTCTTGAAGATCGTCGCGGTGGAAGGTCTCCCGGCCAAGGTGGGGGCGGTGTTGGCGTATATCGGTAAAGCAGGGGAGAGTATTGAGGTTTCAAGTGGTCAAGTTTCAAGTTCTACGTTGCCAAGTGTAGAGAAGCCTGCATTCATAGAAAACGTGATACCTGAAACTTCGCACGCGACCCGTGACATCGGATTCATTTCCCCGGTCGTTGCGAAGATCGCGGCTGAACATGGCATCAATCTGCAGGAGGTGGCAGGTACCGGGTTGAACGGGCGGATTACGAAGAATGATATGTTGGCGTTTGTAGAAGAAAGGCAATCGCAGGCGGCTGACCGTGGACGGCCAACCGCCGCGGTCAGCCGTCCGCCGTCCACGGTCAGTGATGCACCCGTTACCCCAATAATGGGAGATCGGTTAGTCAAGCACACCGCCATCCGCAAATCCATTGCTGAGCACATGGTCATGTCGAAGCACACGTCACCGCACGTGTTGACCGTGATGGAAGCGGATATGTCCCGTGTGGCGAAGCATCGTTCGGCAAACAAGGAGATCTTTGCGCGAGATGGTGTCAACCTGACCTTCACGGCATATTTTATGATGGCGATCGTGGCGGGTTTGAAGAAATATCCGCAGGTGAATTCCTCATGGAGCGACGAAGGCTTGCTGGTGCACAAGGCGGTCAATATTGGCATGGCCACTTCGTTGGGCGAGGACGGCTTGATCGTGCCGGTCATCAAAGGCGCGGATAATTTGTCCCTGCTGGCGATGGCACGTACGGTCAATGACCTGGCGAACCGGGCGCGGACCAAGAAGCTGCAACCCGATGACGTGAAGGGCGGCACGTTCACACTGACGAACCACGGTGTCAGCGGGTCGTTGTTTGCGTTCCCCGTGATCAATCAGCCGCAGTGCGGGATCTTGGGCGTCGGGGCGATGCAAAAGCGCGTGGTGGTCATTGATGACGCGATCGCCATCCGCCCGATGGTGTATCTCTCCTTCGTGTTCGATCATCGCATTCTCGATGGCGCGTCGGCGGATTGGTTCCTGGCGCAGGTCAAAGAGACGTTGGAGAATTGGGCGTAAGTGTTTCAGGTTTAGGAGAAGTTTGTGAGTACACACAAAGATCATGCTGATGTGAAGGTCCACCCGCCGATCCTGACCATGGCTTTCATCATGGCTGCCTACTTGTTGTATTGGCTCAGGCCGATTTTGTTGCCACTGCCTTTGGTGCAGTGGTTGGGTCTGGGCCTGGTGGCTGGTGGCTTTCTGTTTGGGTTGGCGGCGTTCATGGCTTTTCGCAAAGCACGGACCACATTGAGCCCGCATGGGAAGGTTTCGGCCATCGTCACTGATGGGGTGTATCGTTATTCGCGTAACCCGATCTATCTGGGGTTTCTGCTGATGCTGGTTGGCTTCCCGTTGAACAGTGGGAATATCTGGGGCGTCATTCTGGCGCCGCTTTTTGTGCTGGCCATGAACCGGTTGGTGATCGAGAAAGAAGAAGCCTATCTCGAGAAAAAGTTTCGGGAGGCATATGCAGGCTATCGGTCGAGGGTGAGGCGCTGGTTGTAGATCCAGAGGCGGCTTGGGCCGCCTTTTTGTTTGCTTGTTTAATAGAACAGATGTGCTTATAATCCATTCAAAGGAGATGCCGCATGTCCATTCAAACTTCTGAGATTCAATTGAGCGTCAATGGGAAGCCGGTCAACGCCTATCTGGCGAATGGCGGCGGACCGGGGGTGTTGTTGCTCCATGCCTGGTGGGGGCTCAAGCCGTTCTTCAAACAGGTCTGCGACCAGCTCGCCGAACAGGGCTTTACCGTGCTGGCGCCGGATATGCGTGATGGACAGGTGGCAACGACCATCGAGGAGGCCAAGGCTTTGATGGAGAAGAGTGACGGGCAACATGTAGGTGATATCGTGATGACCGCCAAGGACCATCTGCGCGGACTGGCAAAGGGCAAGATCGGCGCTGTGGGTTTCTCAATGGGCGCGGCGTGGACGTTGATCGCGGCCAGCTACCAGCCCGAGGAATTTGCCGCCATCGTATTGTTCTATGGCAACGAAGGCGTGGACTACGGCAAGATCACTGCCAAAGTGCTGGGGCATTTTAGTGACAATGATGAATGGGAACCGAACGAATATGTGGATGCAGCCTTTGCCGCCTTCGAGCAAGCCGGAGTGGACGCGACGCGTCACATCTACCCGGGAGTTGCCCATTGGTTCGTTGAGCCTGATCGCCCCGAATATGACCCTGCTGCCGCGCAACTGGCCTGGGCGCGGACGTTCGAATTCTTGAAGAAAAACCTGTAGGACCCCAACAGCTCCCTTGTATGGGGAGCTGTTTCTTTAATAGTACAATGGGGGGCGCAAGTTTCGATTTCAACCATTTACTATTTGGAGTTTTCGCATGGCAGAGAATTTTGATGTTGTTGTGTTGGGTGCAGGTCCGGCGGGTTATGTGGCTGCGATCCGTGCCGCGCAACTGAAGCAGAAGGTCGCGATCGTGGATAAGCAATGGCTGGGCGGCGTGTGTTTGAATGTAGGCTGTATCCCGTCAAAGTCGCTGCTCAAAAATGCCGAGGTGGCGCATACGCTCCGGCACCGCGCCAAGGATTTTGGCTTCTCGTTCGACAACCTGAAATTGGATTACAGCGTGGCCTTCAAACGCTCGCGCTCCAATTCAGACCGGCTCACCAAGGGTGTGGGCTTTTTGATGCGCAAGAACAATATCCCCGTGTTCATGGGGGAGGCGAAGTTCAAGGCCAAGGATACCGTCACCGTCACTGATAAGGATGGCAAGGTGACCGAGTTGAAGGCAAAGAACATCATCGTGGCCACCGGGGCGAGCGCTGCTCAATTGCCTGGTGTGGTGGTGGATGGCAAAAAGATCGTCACTTATTGGGAGGCGATCATGCAGGACACATTGCCCAAGTCGGTGGTGATCGTAGGGGCGGGCGCGATTGGTGTGGAATTCGCCACGATCTGGAATTCGTATGGCGTGGATGTGACCATCGTTGAATTGTTGCCGCGTGTGTTGCCGCGGGAGGATGAAGAGGTTAGCAAGGAGTTGACCAAGGAACTGACCAAGGCGGGTATCAAGATCAAGACCGGGGTCAAGTTCGAGAGCATTGCCGTGGCTGGCGACAAGGTGGCAGTCAAACTGCCGGGCGAGACGCTGGAAGTGGACCAGGTGTTGGTGGCGGCCGCTTTCACACCGAACAGCAAGGGGTTGGGGCTTGAAGCGGTAGGCGTCAAGATCAGCGAGCGTGGCTTTGTGGAAATCAATGAGAAGATGCAGACCAATGTTCAGGGTATCTGGGCGATTGGCGATGTGACCGGCAAGTTGATGCTGGCGCATGTGGGTTCGGCGATGGGCATTGTGTGTGCTGAGAATATTGCCGGGCATGAGACCGTCACGCTCAACTACGAGATGATGCCGCGCGCCACGTATTGCCAGCCTCAAGTGGCTTCGTTCGGTCTGACCGAAGCGCAGGCGCAGGAACGTGGATACAAGATCAAGGTGGGGCGGTTCCCGTTCCAGGCGAATGGCAAGGCGCTGGGCCTGGGCGATTATGCGGGCTTTGCCAAGATCGTCATCGATGAGAAGTATGGCGAGATCCTGGGCGCGCACATGATCGGCCCTGAAGTGACCGAGTTGCTGCCCGAGTTGACCCTCGCGCAAATGATGGAGCTGACCCCGCACGAGATCGCGCGCAACGTCCACGCGCACCCGACGCTTTCTGAGGTGTTAATGGAAGCCGCGCACGGCGCGGAAGGCAGCCCGATCCACATATAGGCAAGTTCAAAAGAGCAACAGCGCCCCGTCCATTTGACGGGGCGCTGTTTTTGATTTTTAGGGGTTGAAACCGCTTCGTTGGGAAATTTGTCCAGATTCATTAAGTGTTCGATAAGAAGCTGTGCAAACCGCTTGACTATCTGTGCAAAACACATAAAATGATAGAAAATATGTACAAAATATGTGCATATCTTCAACAACATTAGAGTTAAGGAGTAAAGAAATGAAACGCACAAACATAGTCCTGTCCCTGCTCGTGGTCCTGGCGACGATCATCGCCGCCTGCGCTCCGGCACCGACGCCGATGCCTGAGCCGACCGCCATGCCCGAACCGACTGCCATGCCTGAGCCCGCGCTCAAGGACATTGTCGATACCGCTGTCGGTGACGGACGCTTCACCACCCTCGTGACGGCTGTCCAAGCCGCCGATCTGGTGGATACACTCAAGGGCGAAGGCCCCTTCACCGTGTTCGCCCCCACCGATGAGGCCTTTGCCAAGCTCCCGGCTGGCACCCTCGATGAATTGCTCAAGCCTGAGAACAAACAGGCCCTCACCGACATCCTGCTCTATCACGTGCTTGCGGGCAAGGATATGGCCGCTGATGTGGTCGGCATGAACAGCGCCACCACGGTGTTGGGCCAGGATGTGGCTGTCAAAGTTGAGAACGGCGAAGTGTTCATCAACGATGCCAAGGTCGTCATCACCGATATTGAGACCTCCAATGGCGTGATCCACGTGATCGACAGCGTGATCCTGCCCCCGGCCGAGACCAACACCATTGTTGATATCGCCGTTGCCGATGGCCGCTTCAAGACCCTTGTGGCTGCGGTGCAGGCCGCTGAACTGGTCGAAACCCTGAGCGGCGAAGGCCCCTTCACTGTGTTCGCCCCCACCGACGATGCCTTTGCCAAGCTCCCGGCTGGCACACTCGAGAGCCTGCTCAAGCCCGAGAACAAGCAAGCCCTGACTGACATTCTGCTTTACCATGTGGTGCCCGGCAAAGTGATGGCCTCTGACGTGACCAGCCTGACCAGCGCCACCACCGCCCTCGGCAAGGATATTGCCATCAAGGTTCAGGATGGCAAGGTCTTCATCAACGATGCCCAGGTCATCATCACCGATATCGAAGCCTCCAACGGCGTGATCCACGTGATCGATACGGTCATCCTGCCGCCGGCTGAGGAAACCCGCAATATCGTCGAGATCGCTGTGGCTGATGGTCGCTTCACCACCCTGGTGGCTGCCGTGCAGGCTGCTGGTCTGGTCGAAACGCTGAGCGGCGAAGGTCCCTTCACCGTGTTCGCTCCCACCGATGAGGCCTTTGCCAAACTCCCGGCTGGCACGCTCGAGAGCCTGCTCAAGCCTGAGAACAAGCAAGCCCTCACCGACATTCTGCTCTACCACGTCATCCCCGGCGAAGTGATGGCCGAGACCGTGCTGACCCTCAATGGCAAGTCTGCAGACACCGCCCTCGAAGGCAAGTCCATCAAGATTACCATCAAGGATGGCAAGGTCTTCCTGAACGACAAGGTCCAGGTCATCATCACCGATATCAAAGCCGCCAATGGCGTGATCCATGTGATCGATGCGGTGTTGCTCCCCTAGTTTGAAATCATATCTCCCCTCCTGAGTGTGATTTATGTACGACCGGCAGGACAGGCTCAACGCCTGTCCTGCCGCATTTAAGCGTCAGTGTGGGCAGGCCGGTTGGTGGTATAAAGGAACGGACGAAGTGCTGAAGCGGGAACCATATCCGGCGCAGCGGTGTCTTATGTGTGTATAATTTCTACGGCATTATGATCTCAGGTTGGCTCGTCAGGAGGCTATATGAATCATGGGAATCATCCGCCCACAGGCCCGCGCAATGGGCGGAACGGCAGGCACGTTTCACAACGTGGGTTGCTCAGCCTGGCGATGACGCTGGTGAGCATGGGTGCGTTGGGCATTGCCATGTTGGGTGGGCTGCGGGTGGTACTCGATATTCTGGTGAACGCCCAGGGCGGCACCGGCGCCGGGACCAAACTGGTGGTGATCGGGCTGGCGTATGCAGTGGGGTGGTTCACGGCCATGATCGCCACGCGTATTTATGGCAATCTGTTCCTGCCGTGGCTGTTGCATTGGGCCATGTGGGGTTGCCTGGCGGCCATTTGTTTTTTGTATGTGTTGATCCTGCAGCGCATGTATACCCAACCCGATGAACTGGGCCGCTTCATCAAATATGTGCTGGTGATGGCTGGCGGGTTGGGCGCGCTGGTGGGCCTGCACTTGATCGTGGAAGGGCACGACCTGCGTCCGTTTGCGATTCCCTTGTTGATCCTGTGCCTCATTCAACTGGGGCTGATCGTGTTCCGTTACGTGTTTACCTCCGATGTCAAGCCCGAGTTCTTGTGGAAGGACCTGGTCTTCTTCGCGCTGATGACCGGTGTCTCCTCGTTAATGCTCGCACATGTGGGCTTGCTCGACCCCACCCGCCAGCAGCTCACCGACCTGGTGGATACGTTCAACCCCGCCTTGCGCTCGAACGATT
>CAZJMZ010000069.1:0-8661 GCA_964547115.1 uncultured Anaerolinea sp.
GATGCCGATCCCGCCCACCAGCAGCGAGATGCCCGCCACCGCGCCAAGGAAAATGGTCAGGGTTTGGGTCACGGCGTTCAGCGTGCTCAACAGGTCCGATTGGCTGAGCACATTGAAGTCCAATTCATCCGCGGCGGCCAGGTTGTGCGCCCGGCGGAGCAGGAACTCGATCTGCGCCGAGACCGTATCCATGGCCTCGGTGGTCGCAACCGACACCGCAATGCTATTCACCACTTTTTTATCGTTGTAGGTGGCGGCGGCGCCGAATAGTTTGGCATAACCCGTCTCCAGGGGGATGAAGACCGCGTCATCTGACGACCCGAAGCCTGAGCCGCCCTTCGATTCCAACACGCCCACCACCTCGAACTTCAGGCCGTTGACCGCGATGGTCTTGCCGAGCGGCGTCAGCCCGCCGAACAGGTCTGTGGCGGTCTGCGAACCCAACACCGCCACCAACGCCTGCGCCTTGTTGTCGCCATCCGTGATGAAACGCCCGGCGGCAACGTCAAAGGCATTCGTGGTCTGGTAATCCTGCGTAATGCCCGTCACGCCCACGTTGAAACTCTCCGTGCCGTATTTCACCAGGTACGAAGCCTGATAGCTCGGTGCAAGCGCGCTGATATTACGGGTCAAAGTGCGCTGGAGCAATTGATAATCGGCATAGTACAGGTAACTGGCTTGCTGCGATCGTCCCAGGCTTTGCGGTCCGCCGGCTTGCTGCCTGCCCGGCGAGACCGTCAACAGGTTCGAGCCTGTGCCCTGGATCTGGCTGGTGATACTGGCCGTGGCGCCGTTGCCGATCGAAAGCAGCGCCACCACGGTCGCCACACCGATGATGATTCCCAGCATGGTTAACGCCGAGCGCATCTTGTTCGCGCGCAACGCCCGCAGGGCGATTCTGAAATTTTCTGAAAACAACATGTTGATCTCCTATTCACTACCGTGCAATTCTCTCGTAAGAAACCCTAAAGGTCTTTTTGGAAGCTCTCAAATTCACGAAGGGCGAGCAGACCTTTAGGGTTTGCGTGTACGGAAGAGAAAAATTCACACAAGCCTCTGCTGTCGCCGGCAGACTCAAACGGCCCGGGTTATAGAACTTCCTCCGGTCGCGGCGCGCCGGCCTTGATCGGGTGCTGGTTGGCCTCGTCTGAAACGATGCGTCCGTCCGAGATCTTGATGATGCGGTTGGTATGCCGCGCCACATAAGCGTCATGTGTTACCAGGATCACCGTCTGGCCGCTATCACGATGCAGGCTCTGGAACAGTTCCATGATCTCCACACCGGTCTTGCTGTCGAGCGCGCCGGTCGGTTCATCGGCCAGCAGGATGGCCGGTTCATTCACCAGTGCCCGGGCGATCGCCACACGTTGTTGCTGACCGCCGGAGAGTTCATTGGGCGCATGGTGCGTCCGCCCGCCGAGCCCCACCCGCTCAAGGGCTCTGGCCGCCCGGTCTCGCCGCGCCTTGCCTGCCACACCTGCATACGTCAACGGCAGCATCACATTTTCGAGGGCGCTGGTGCGCGCCAGCAGATTGAACTGCTGGAACACGAACCCGATCTTGCGCCCGCGGATCTCGGCCAGCTGACTCTCGCTCATGTTCTCCACCGGCACACCGTCCAGTTGGTAACTGCCGCCGGTCGGCACATCCAGGCAGCCGATGATCGACATCAACGTACTCTTGCCCGAGCCCGAAGGCCCCATGATCGCCACCATCTCGCCTTTCGCGATGGTGAAGGTGGCGCCGTTCAAGGCGCGCACCTCACTCTCGCCCATTTGATACACCTTGGTCAGATCGTCCGCGTGGATCATTCGCCACCTCCGCCGAACGGGTTCGGGGCGCTGAAACTGCTCGCCGAGTTCAACTGCAACCGGTCACCGGCTTGCACAGCGCCGCTCACCACCACCAGGTCGTTCACGATCGCGCCGGTCACCACCGCCACGCGCTGCGTCGAGCCATCGGCCTGGGTCACCAGCACGAATTCGCCCTGTGCATCGTTCTGGATGGTCGTGATCGGCACCGCCAGCGCAGCGCTCGCCGCCTGCACTTCGATGTTCACGTTTGCCGTCGTGCCCAGCGGCAGGAAGGCCTGCGTCTCCGTCACCGCTTCCAAATCAATGCGGACGGTGTACTTCACCAGACCCGAGACATTCTCTCCCACCGGATCGATGGCCGCCACCGCGCCTTTGAACACGACCCCATCCAACGCATCCAACGTGACTTGGGCCTGCTGCCCCACCTGAACCTTTGCCACATCTGCTTCATCCACCTGCGCATCCACATACAGCTGCTCGAGATTCGCGATCTTCACCGCCGGTTCGCCGGTGTTCACCACGCTGCCCGCACCCTGCATCACGCTCAAGACCTGGCCATCGAACGGCGCCACGATATACAACCCATTGACCGTAGCCTGCGCCGCATCTACCCGTGCCTGCGCGGCCGCGATATCGGAGGCGGCCGGGCCATCCTTCAAGCGGTCCACTTCACGCTGGGCATCGGCCACTCGCGCCTCAGCCACGGCAAACGCCGCGCGATACTTTTCAGCATCCAGGTCCGAGTAAGTACCGAGATACCAATCCAGTTTCGCCTGTTTGGCATCGCGGTCGGCGCGGGCGTTGGTCAGGTTCAGGTAAGCCTGCGCCTTGCGCGAATCGTTATCATCGAGGTCTTTCAAACTTTTATACGCATCTTCTGCCAACGACACCTTCTTGTTGGCTACTGCGATCTCGGCTTCCACCTCATCCAGTTTCTCGCTGGTGGCGCGCTTGTTGTCGAGCTTGTCCACATCGTCCTGCGCATCCTCCAGGGCTTGTTTGGCCGTTGCCAGGGTTTGCAGGGCATTGGCATAGTCCAGGTTCGAGTTGAGCAGGTCGTCGAGGGCCTGTTGGGCGTTCACCAGGTCGGTCTGTGCCGAGATGACGTTGGCCGGAGCGCTGGTCACTTGCAGGCGCATGAGAATATCGCCTGCCTTCACCGGGTCACCGGCTTGCACGTACACAGTTTCCACCACGCCGCTGGTCTTCCAGGCCAGTTCCGCATAAGGCTGGGCCTCCAAAGCGCCGGAAGCCGAGACAGCCTCTGCGACATCGAGCGTAACTACTTGCGCGCCATCGGGTTGAGCGACTGCCGCGCTGTCGGCCCGGGCCGTACTGATATACCCGGCCAGCGCCACAACTGCCGCCAGGCTGATCCCAACGATCCACCAAATTTTTGAATTTTTGTTCATGAGTAAAGCTCCTTGATTGATATGCCCCAACGATACTGTTCAAATTTGCAGAATTTGTGCAGAATACCTGCACGATTATGGAGGATTGACGGGTAAAATTATGGGATGAAATTCGAGACCATCCCCTCACTCACCCTCCCCAAGATCGGCTTCGGCACGTGGAAGATCGGCGGCGGCTCGTATGCTGACCGGTCCACCGATGCGAAATCGCTGGCGGCGTTGCGGTCGGCACTGGAGGTGGGCTACACTCACTTCGACACGGCTGAGATGTACGCTTCAGGCCACAGCGAAGAATTGGTCGGCGAGGCAGTGCGCGGGTCGGGGTTGAAGCGCGAGTCATTGTTCATCACGTCGAAGGTGTTGCCGAGTCACCTGAGCTATGACAACGTCCTGATGGCATGCGAAAATTCCCTGCGCCGGTTGCAAATGGAGTACATCGACCTGTATCTCATCCACTGGCCGCAAACGGGTATGAAACTCGAGCGCACGTTCGAAGCGCTCAACAAACTGGTGCGCGATGGCAAGGTGCGACATTTGGGGGTGAGTAATTTCAACCTGAAGCTTTTGAAACAATCCCAGGCCCTGGCCGAGACACCCATTGTCACCAATCAGGTACCGTTCAGCATAACGGATCGTTCCTACGTAAAAAGCGGCATGCTGGCGTACTGCCAGGAAAATGACATACTCTTCACCGCCTACTCGCCCGTGAACGAAGGCAACCTGCGTACGAACAAAACCCTGGAGGCCATCGCTCAGGCACATCAGGCAACGATCTTTCAGGTCGCGCTGGCCTGGGTGATCGCGCATCCACGCGTCATCACCATCCCCATGTCGTTCGATCTGCAGCACATCCGTGAGAATTTCACAGCGGCCACCCTCGATCTGACCGGGGAAGAATTCGCACGCATCACCCAGCTTTAATGCCCCTTGCAATTCCGCTCTGAATCCTGTATCGTATCCACATCATTGGCACGTTTGGAGGCACCATGGAAAAAGCCCTGTATGTTCAGCAGAAGGAAAACGAACTGGAGCAGGCCAGAAAGCAGTATTACGACCTGCTGGCCGAGATCAACCCCTTCACCGAAGAGCAGTTTCTGGATTCCGCGCCCAGCCTGATGCGTGCCGCGTATTCAGACCGCATGGCATGGATCATGGCGGTGATGGCGAAGATGGCGTACATCAAGTTCGAGACCTCGGCCGATGAAATGCACAAGCTGGAGGTGCAGTTGGAGAACGGCGGTTTTGCCCTGGTGCAAACCTTCTCAGAGGATGGCACGCAGGCTTTTCTGGCGCGCAACCGTTTCTACGCGGTGCTGGCCTTCCGCGGCACTGAGCCCAGCGAGTGGGCTGACGTACGCGCCGACATCCGCGCGTATAAAAGATCGGTCTCAGAGGGCCGGGTGCATGCCGGGTTTTTGGATGCCTATAACAAGGTGGCCAGCGAGATCGTCAAAAGCCTGGAGGATAAGAACCACGACAAGTGGCCGCTCTATATCACCGGCCATTCATTAGGCGGAGCCCTGGCCACGGTGGCCACCCAGGAACTGGACATCGTCAAAGGCATCGGCGACCAGATCGCCGCGTGCTACACCTTTGGCAGTCCGCGTGTGGGCAACAAGAAGTATGAACGCGCCCTCAAGGTGCCGGTGTATCGCATCGTCCATAGCACCGACATTGTGACCCTGGTGCCGAACATCGGCTACACCCACGTCGGCGACCCGCGCTTCATATCACGGCACGGCGAGCTGTATCGCAAGATCCCCTTCTTCCCGCGTCTCTGGGAAATGCTCCTGGCCCTGTTACCTTTCTGGTGGGGACGTTGGGTCGGCAGCCATAACATGAGCACGTATCGCGATAAGCTCGAAAAGATCGCCGTGGAACGAAACCGGTCACGGTCAACCCGGGCGCTGTCCAAACGCCAGTAGCATCCAATTCCTCACTGTATGGCCAACCCGCGTCCCGTCCCTGAAATACAGTTCATCGAAGAGACCGAAACCGACCTTGAACCTTTGTTCAAGGTCGTGATTCATAACGATGACCTCACGCCAATGGACTTCGTCGTCCACATCCTCAAGACGTGCTTTTACCTGTCCAATCCCCAATCGGCTGAGATCATGTTCACGGCGCATGTCTATGGTTCGGCGTATGTCCAAACCCTGGCCAAGACTGAAGCACAAAAACGCATCAACAAGGCCCATACCGAAGCGAATAATGCCGGTTACCCTTTGAAATTCACCCTCGAACCCGAATAGACCATCAACGACATTCATCATTCTACATTCATCATTTCCCACATGTCCTCCCAACTCGAAACGCTCACCCGCATCAACCTCGAAGACCTCGTCAGTTCCTTCGGCTGGCAAAATTCGCCGTTCCTGGCCGCTTTGCTGCGCAAAGTATTTCTTGCCCCGGCCCGCAAGTTCGCCCAACAAATGGCAGACTTCGACACCGACGCCGGGCGCACCGACCTTGCCGAAGCCTCGCGCCTCATCATGCGCAACCATTACGTCCACGACGTGCGGGTGCATGGACGCGACAACCTCCCCGCCTCCGGGCCGGTCATCTTTCTCTCCAATCACCCCGGCATGGCCGATACCATCAGTCTGTTCGCTGCCATCAACCGCCCCGACCTCAAGATCATCGCCCTAGACCGTCCTTTCCTCGCAGCCCTCACCAACACCACCCGCCGCCTCTTCTTCATCGATGACGACCCATCCAAGCGCATGAACGCCGTGCGACAGGTCTCTGCCCACCTCAAAGAGGGCGGCTCGGTACTCACCTTCCCCGCCGGGGAGATCGAACCCGACCCGCTCGTCTACCCCGGCGCACTCGACTCGCTCGATCGTTGGACCGACTCCGCTGCCGTCTTTCTGCGCTTCGCCAAAGAGGCGCAGATCGTCCCGGTCCTTGTCAGTGGCGTGATCTGGGATAAGACCGCCAACCACTGGATTCCCCGCCTCAAACGCGAACGCTTCGAACGCGAGAAACTTGCCGCCGCCCTGCAACTGCTGGTCTATATCACCCGCGATGCCCAACCCAACACGGTCCATGTGCAATTTGCCCCGCCCATCAGCCTCGCCGAGGTCGGCTCCACCGATGCGCATGCCATTCATCAGGTCGTCATCGCCCGCATGCGCACCTTGCTCCAACACCCGCCCACAGACTCTGGCATCTCGGCCCTGCGCCCTTGAAGTACAATAGCCGCGTGAAACGCCGTACCGTCTACTTCACCGCACCGCGCCAGGTGGAAATCCGCGAAGAACCCATCCCCGCTCTTAAACCCGATGAAGTGCTGGTGCAAAGCCTGTGCTCGGCCATCAGCGCCGGCAGCGAAATGCTCGTTTATCGCGGGCAGTTCCCCCATCTCCACGAATCGCACGATGTCGTCAGCAACGACCTCAACTATCCACTGGCCTACGGGTACGCCAACGCGGGCATCATCAAAGAGACTGGCTCACAAGTTGACAAAGACTTGCGAGACAAACTTGTTTTTGGATTTGCTCCGCACACCTCGGCCTTTACCTGCCATCCTTCCACCTTGATCTTCCCTCCCGCTTCGCTCCCAGCCGAAGCCTGCTCCTTTCTCCCCAACATGGAAACCGCCGTCAACCTGATTCAAGACGCAGCTCCCTTGCTTGGCGAACGCGCCCTCGTGCTGGGTCAGGGTGTGGTCGGCTTGCTGGTCACATCTCTGCTGAAAGAGTTTCCGCTTGAAGAGTTAGTGACCTGTGATCAGTACGAATTACGGAGGCAGGCATCGCTGGAGATCGGCGCGAATAACTCATTTACTCCTGAAGCCATCTCAAAAAAAATAAACAGTCCTAACACAAATACAACCCATCAACTTGCCTACGCGCAAAACTTCGACTTGACCTTCGAACTCAGCGGCTCACCCGCTGCCCTCAACGATGCCATTGCCCTGACAACGTTCAGCGGACGCATCGTCATCGGATCATGGTACGGACGCAAGCAGGCCCCCATCGACTTGGGCGGCGCGTTCCATCGCTCACGCATTCAGCTGATCGCTTCGCAGGTCAGCACCATAGCTCCAGCGTTGAGCGGGCGCTGGGATAAAGCACGCAGGTTCGGGGTGGCGTTCGAAGCGTTGGCTCGCATCCAACCACAGAAGTGGATCACGCACCGGTTCCCAGTCGAACAGGCGGCGCAGGCGTATCGTCTGCTGGATGAACAGCCGGAAGAAACGCTCCAGGTGGTCTTTGAATATGGAAAATAAAAGAATGACTTCCACAGAGTTTGGCGCCAGCCCGCTTGGCAGGTTCTTTCTGGGCTGGTTACCGGTTTTAGGCGGCGTGTTGACCGTCCTGGTTTCTCTCGACATCCTCCCATATGTGGACACACGCCCCAGCCGCATTGCGATCTTCAACGACCCGCATACCTGGGAGGTTTTCGCAGTGGGCGTGATGTTTACCACCCTCGGTGCGGCGGCGTTGATCCCGCCCCGCCTGACCTGGCTCGGGAAATTTAACAACTGGGTTTTGTTGATCGCGTTCATGGCAGTTGTCATCGGTGTGATCCTCAAGAAATTTTTCTAACCATGAAATTCAAGTACACCAACCTCGAGACTTGCCACACCGCCACCGGGCTGGTGGTGGTGATTGATGTGATTCGCGCATTCACGAATGCTGCTGTAATGTTTGCACGCGGCGCAAAAGAGGTTTATCCTGTCAGCGGCGTGGAGGAGGCCCTGCAACTCAGGGCACAGTTTCCCAACGCGCTTGCCAGCGGAGAGGTGGGCGGTATCGCACCGGAGGGCTTTGATTTTGGCAACTCCCCCACCCAAACCGACCAGCTCGACCTGAATGGAAAGATCATCGTGCAACGCACCGGAGCGGGGACACAAGGTATCGTGAAAAGTATCCACGCGGAAACGATGTTGGCTGCCAGTTTTGCTGTGGCAGACGCAACGATACGCCATATTCAACAGGTCAAACCCGAGACCGTGACCTTTGTGATCACAGGCCAAACTTTCAGCGGTGGTGACGAAGACCTTGCCTGCGCTGAGTACATGGAAGCGATACTGAAGGGCGAACGCCCTGATCCCGAACCGTTCAGGCAACGTGTCATCAATTCTCGTGATGGTTTACAACATCTTGACCCGCTGCAAACGGCATTTCCCTTATCAGACCTGGATTACTGCTCCCATATCGATGCCTTCAATTTCAGCATGCCCGTCACGCGAGAAAATGGACGTGCGGTTATACATGCCGTTAAAGTTTTTTAGGAATATCGCCATTGAATCTATCCAACGAATTCATCCTGATCGGTGTTGCCAGCCTGCTCTTGTTGAGCGTGCTCGCCAGCAAAGTATCCGATCGATTCGGCATTCCGGCGCTATTGCTGTTTCTGGCGTTGGGCATGCTTGCCGGTTCAGATGGCCCCGGCGGCATTTACTTTGACGACCCTGCTCTATCCCA
>CAZJMZ010000069.1:8761-10143 GCA_964547115.1 uncultured Anaerolinea sp.
TTTTCGATTCTGCGCTCCAAAAGCCTGGGGTTGAAAGGCAGCCTGCGTCCATTGCTCGAATTCGAGTCCGGCAGCAATGACCCAATGGCGGTCTTTCTTACGATCGGCTTGATCCAGGTATTGACCCTGCCTGATTTTCAACTTGACAAATTGGTCGCTTCATTCTTTCTACAGGTCGGCATTGGTATTACCCTGGGATTCCTCTTCGGCAGGGTCATCACATTCCTGGCAAATCATCTCCAGCTTGGGTTTGAGGGGTTGTATCCCGTACTGACTTTATCAGTTGTTTTTTTAGCGTACGGCCTCACCAGCGTCATCTATGGCAACGGATTTTTGGCGGTCTACCTGGCAGGCATTGTCGCCGGGCATCAAGACTTTGTTCATCGCCGCAGCCTGATCCGTTTTCACAACGGCCTGGCCTGGTTGATGCAAATCGCCATGTTCCTGACACTGGGCTTATTGGTCTTTCCGTCCCGCCTTGTCACTGTGACAGGAACCGGCCTGTTCCTGGCCATCGGTCTCATCTTTCTGGCGCGTCCACTCAGTGTTTTCGCCAGCCTGATGTTTTCCAAATACAACTGGCGGGAAAAGGTTTTTATTTCATGGGTGGGCTTGCGCGGCGCTGTGCCGATCATTCTGGCAACCTTTCCGTTGATCAACGGGATCCCAAAGGCAGACGCGATCTTCAACATTATCTTCTTTGTCGTATTGACATCTGCGCTCCTGCAGGGCGCATCGCTCCCACTGGTTGCCAAATGGCTAAAGGTGGACGAAATAGTCAAGAACAAGCCCATTTATCCCATCGAGTTCACACCTGTCAGTGGTTTCAAGAGCGAGCTCAAGGAGCTTACCATTCAGCCCGACTCTGCCTTTGCAGGCAAAACCATCGTCGAACTGGGCCTGCCGGCAGAATTCCTCGTCATTTTGATCGCCCGCAACCAGGAATTTATCGTACCCAGTGGCGGGATCGAACTTTTAGCGGGTGACACACTCATCGCTCTCGCAAATGCAGAAACATTTGCGCAGGTTGCCTCAAAAACAAAACCATCATTATGAATCAATGGAGAAGGCATGTACACACTTGGAGTTAGAAGAAGTTTCATTGCACGACATTTTTTGATCGGCGGAGATTGGGGGCCGGAAAATTATCCCAACTCGCATCACTACATCCTTGAACTGCAACTCGAGGGCAGTCAACTCGACCAGCACGGCTATCTCGTGGATATCGTGGATGTGGAAAAACATCTGGACGAGATCGTGAACTATTACAAAGAGCAGATGCTCAACGACAAGCCGGAGTTCGCGGGGTTGAACCCGTCCATTGAGCATTTTGCGCGGATATTGGCCACCTCCTTGAGCGAGCGCATCAAGGCGGCGAACAT
>CAZJMZ010000069.1:10243-12672 GCA_964547115.1 uncultured Anaerolinea sp.
ACGGTCAGCGGCGGGTATTTGTATGACCGCAAACTGGTGGAATATCTGCGCGCGCAGGGCGACACGGTGGAGATCATTTCGCTGCCGTGGAGGAATTACGCAGCGCACTTAATGGATAATTTCCGCTTCCGCCTCCCGCCGGGCCTGGACCTGCTGATCGAAGACGAGCTGAATCACCCATCACTGATTCGCGCCAACCGCCCGCCCCACCCGTACCCGGTCATCAGCCTGGTGCATCACTTGCGTTGTTCCGAGTTGCGTCCGCGCTGGCAAAATTCCCTGTACCACATCGTTGAGAAAAAATATCTACACAGCGTGGACGGTTTTATCTTCAACTCGAAAACGACCGCGGGCGTAGTGAACAGCGTCGCCCAAAACGACAAGCCTTCCATCATCGCCTTCCCACCGACCGACCGTTTCGCTGACAAAGCGCTCTCCGCCACAACCGTAAAGGAGCGTGCGCACAACGGCCCACTGCGGATCCTGTTTCTGGGGAATGTCATTTACCGCAAGGGATTGCATACCCTATTGAAAGCGGTTAGCCAGCAGCCAGCTGCCATGCATGTGGATGTGGTGGGCGGCTTCGGGGCTGAACCAGAGTATGCGGATGAGATGCGCAAGTTCGTTGCGACGAATGACTTGTCGGCAGCCGTCACCTTCCACGGGGCGCTCGATAACCAACCGTTGATCGAGTTGTACCGGCGGGCGCATGTCATGGTCGTGCCCTCCAGTTACGAGGGGTTCGGCATTGTCTACCTGGAAGGGATGGGCTTCGGACTGCCTGCGATCGGAACGACAGCCGGGGCAGCATCAGAGGTCATCACACATAGATCCGACGGCTATTTGATCGAGCCGGATGATGCACAGGCACTGGCTGGCCATCTGGCAGAATTGGCGTCGAACCGGGAGTTGCTGATGCAGTTGGCACTGCAGGCGGTGCTTCGATACCAAGCCCAGCCCAAGTGGGAGGCCACGGCACAGCGCATCCGGGAATTTTTATATCAAATGGCAGGCGCGCATCTGGTGACGCGTCGCTGAGACAAACAACATGGAATATTCCTTTCCTCATTATTTGCTTTCCAAACAATCTGTGGATGACCGTGCCCTGAACAAGGGTGTATTGGCCACCTTGAAGATGCATCTGCCAACGCAACCGTTCCGCATCATCGAGGTGGGCGCAGGCATCGGGACGATGCTCAGGCGCTTGGTGCGCTGGGATGTGATTCGTCAATGCGAGTATGTGCTGGTGGACGAGCTGGCCGAGAACGTGGAGTATGCGTCCACGTGGATTCCGGTTTGGGCGGCCGAGGCAGGCCTGACCGTGGAAAGAGGCGGGCGCAGCCTCCGGTTGTATGACGAGACTCGCGATATCCAAATCGAGTTGGTGCAGGCGGACGTGTTCGATTTCATCCAATCGAATCAAACACCTGCAGACCTGTTGATCGCCCATGCGTTCCTGGACCTGTTGCCGATGCCCGAGTCGATGCCAAAGTTGTTAGCACTGACAAATTCGCTGGCGTGGCTGACGATCAATTTCGATGGTGTGACTTCGCTGGAGCCGGTCGTGGATGCGGCACTGGACGAACAGATCGAGCGGCTGTATCACCAAACGATGGACACCCGCCCCACCGGTGGCGACAGCCGCAGCGGGCGGCATTTGTTCGGGCATGTGCGCGGCGCAGGTGCGGAGGTGGTTGCGGCGGGTGCTTCTGATTGGGTGGTGCATGCCGTGAACGGAGCGTACCCGGAGGAGGAAGCGTATTTTCTGCATTTCATTTTGCATTTCTTTGATGAGTCACTGACGGGAAATAAAGAATTGAATGCAGGCATATTGGCCGACTGGCTCACGCAACGCCGCGCACAGATCGAACGCGGGGAGTTGGTGTATATCGCGCACCAGATGGATTTTTTGGTGAAACGCAATGAAAAAAACTCCGTATAATGAATACGGAGCGAAACATGATCCACACCTATCAGATCGAAGGCATCCCGGTTCAGACCGGCGACATTATTTGCACGATGAACGGCAAGCCCGATATTCTACCGGGCGAATTTTGGCGTTTGGTGGGGCGGTTGGTGCCGGGAGATGTGGACCATGTGGCGATCTACATCGGCCCGGAAGGTCGTTGTGTGGAAGCGGGGGCACACGGGGTGATCAAGTTCACCGTCTTCAAGGGTGAATGGAATACGCAAAAGATGGCGCGGCGGCGCGGCCACTTGTTCGATACGTTTTATGGGATCGTCTCCCCGATCGACCTGTTGGGGTTGAATGAAGAGGAAGATCAGGTGATGCGTAAAACAGTGGCAGCCTACTGTCTCGCACAGGTGGGCAAGCCCTACAACCTGAACTTTCTGAACGCTGAGACGGAAACTGCATTCTATTGCAGCCAGCTGGCTTATAAGGCCTATCAGCAGGTTGGTATCAACCT
>CAZJMZ010000070.1:0-12575 GCA_964547115.1 uncultured Anaerolinea sp.
TGACGGCCAGCACGCTGGTCAATAGTTGCATTCAACTTCCTCCACGGTGAGTGTATCTGATAAAACCCTATTAAGGCAGGATGGTTGCACTAATCTACGATCTGCAAAGCAACTTCCCGGGCCTGCCCGTCTGCGATCCAAAAACCGCGGGCCTGCCAGTGCTCTGCGACAGGCGAAAGCACGATGTGGACCACGGCATAGGCGGCCTCAGCGATATCGGTGGGGGAGGCAGTTGCAGGTCCGGCAGGATGCGAGTGGAAGATGGCCACCAGGTTGAGGCCCTGCGCGTCAATCCAATCGAAGGCGCGGAGTTGTTCGTAGGGATCCATCACGAATCGGACTTCGCTTTGCGCCTGATTCGTCACCCCCAGCATCACCTCCGCCTGATCTGCTTTGCCAGCCAGCAAGCCGCAGGCCTCCAACGGGGCGTGCTCTGCCACGAAGCGGGTCATTTCATCCAGGACGGTCGCGCGAATCGTAAGAGACGAGATCATCGCACGAAGATCGCCAACCCCCAGCATAGCACTGCAACCACTACCGGTTCCAGCGCGGCGCGGCGCAAGGGAATGCTTTCACCCAGATTAATGGCCAAGGTCACCAGACCATACAGCGGACCCAATAAGAACAACCCAAACTGCAACGGCAGCAGTGACCAATAATACAGGCCAGCTGCCAATTGGACACAAACCAGCCCCATGCCCAGCGCCCAGGCATATTCCCATTGCCCGCTCAAGCGCAGGTGCAACAGGCGCAACGCGGTCAACCCGGCGGCGATGAATAATGCCGGGAGAATGAGGTATAAGCGCAATCCGCTGGCGCGCAGGGCCACCGTTAGAATGAAGAATAGCGTATAAGAGATGGCCGTCAGCCCGACCATGGCGACGGAGAAATAGGGCGCATTGGGATCCACCACAATGTATTCGGCAAGCAGCACGAGGTACACCAAGGCGGCGCTTAGGGCAAAGCCGATGAACCAGACCGTGCCATCCGGCAGGATCGCCAGTGGCACACTGATGACGAAGGTGGTGAGGGTGGGCAGGTACCACCACTGGAAAGTGGCGCGTCTGTTCAGGGCCGGGTGACCACGCAGCAGCCAGTCCATGCCGGTGGCGGCCAGGCAGGCGGTCAGCAGTCCCAAAATGGTGTTGGTATTAAGAGGCAAGGCCAGCAAAAAGCCCGGCAGCTGCAACTCAGCATTGAATTGCGGCGAGGGGATGATACGTGCCAGGGCAAAGGCCAGCAAGATGGTGGAAGTGACCAGCCCAATGCGGTTGGCATCAGGCAGGTAGGGTTCCTGACGGGTCATGTCTGGATTGTAACCTGCCCGGTTGACGAATGCCAAGCCATGTCCGCTATGGTAGAATCAACAAGTTATGGACGTGCGAAATACTGAAGTGCTCCCGCCTCCGCCCGGCATTCTCGCTTCTTTGCAGACTGGTTTCAACGTTGTATCGAACCGGGTGGGGCTAATTCTGATACCGGTGGCTTTGAACCTGTTCCTGTGGCTGGGTCCGCGGCTGAGCGTGGGCAAACTCTACGAGGAGTTCCTCACCAACTGGGTGGAACTCCTGCGCAGCAACAATTTGCCCGAACAGGAACTTTCCATTTATACCGAGAACATGCCCATTCTGGTGGATGCGTTCAATCGCCTGCACTGGCTGAGCTGGATCCGGACGCTGCCGATTGGTGTCCCGGCCTTGATGCTGGACTTGCCCGAAAAATTCCCGGTTCAGACTCCCTTGGGGCTGCAGCCTGTCATCCAATTCTCTTCCCCCCTGTTTCTTTTGCTTTCCATTCCGGCGTTGTCGTTGCTGGGCTGGCTGCTGGGAGGGTGGTACTTTCGTCTCGTGGCGGCGGCAAGCCTGGGTGAGGAAGAGGCGGGCATCAGCCTGATGCGGGCCTGGGCTCAGACCATCCTGTTATCGGTGGCCTGGAGTGTGGGTTGGGTGGTGCTGCTCATCCCGCTGGTGTTGGTGGTCGGTTTTTTGGGTGCGGTCAGCCCGGTGGTCGCGCAGATCTTCTTTTTTGTGGCGCTGTTCTTTTCGTTCTGGCTGATCGTGCCGTTGTTCTTCACCCCGCATGGTATCTTCGTGAAACGCCAGAATGCCTTCCGCTCAGTGATGAGCAGCCTGCGACTTTCGCGTTTCACCCTGCCCACCAGCAGTCTGTTCGTGTTGAGCGTGTTCCTGCTCGCGCGCGGGCTCAGTTATCTGTGGCGCGTGCCCGAAAACGATTCGTGGCTGGCGTTGGTGGGCATCGCCGGACATGGCTTTATTTCGACCGCCCTGCTGGCGGCAAGTTTTGTGTACTACCGTGATATGAACGAATGGCTGGATACTGTGTACGAGCGGTTCCTGCAAGTGGGTGGACGTTCGCCCGCGAAAAAGATCTGAGATTTCCTCGTTGAATGTATTGGAGGCTTTTGTGGCAAAAGAAGAAACGACCCCGACGAATTACGATGTCAGTTCCATCCAGGCGCTGGAGGGCATCGAGCATGTGCGTAAACGCCCCGGCATGTATGTGGGCGGTACCGACATCAAGGCCTTGCATCACCTGGTCTATGAAGTGGTGGACAACGCCATCGATGAAGCGCTGGCCGGGTTCTGCACGCGTATCAATATTTCCATTCATGAAGATAGCAGCGTAACCGTGGAAGATAACGGCCGCGGTATTCCGGTCGGCCCGCACCCAACGAAGAAGGATGCGAACGGCAAACCCATGGAAACTGTGGATGTGGTGATGACCGTGATCGGCGCGGGCGGCAAGTTCGGCGGTGGCGGTTACAAGGTCTCTGGCGGTTTGCACGGTGTGGGCGTCAGTGCGGTGAACGCGCTTTCGGAGTGGATGACGACCGAGATCAAGCGCGATGGCAAACTGTGGCAGCAGAACTACAAGCGGGGTGTGCCGCAGGGTTCCATCAAGCAGGTTGGCAAGGTGGCCAAAGAAGAGACTGGTACCAAGCAGACCTTCCGTTTTGATAAGCAGATCTTCGTCGAAGATTTTGACTATCGTTTCGATACGCTGGTCCAGCGCTTCCGTGAGATGGCGTTTGTCACCCGCGGTGTGACCATCCAGTTCGTGGATGAGCGCAGCGACCGTGAGATGACCTTCTACTTCGAAGGCGGATTAACCTCCTTCGTGCGCTATCTCAATCGTAACCGTGAGAACCTGCACTCCGTGGTGCATGTGGAAAAAGAGATCGAGAATATCGGCATCGAAGCCGCCATCCAGTACACCGATGCATATACCGAGTCGGTCTATTCCTTTGCGAACACCATCAACACCATCGATGGTGGTACGCATCTCACAGGCTTGCGCTCGTCACTGACCCGTGTGATCAACGATTATGCCCGCAAGAACGGCCTGCTCAAAGACGCTGACCCGAATTTTTCCGGCGATGACACGCGCGAAGGCCTCACTGCCATTGTTTCAGTCAAGCACCCCGGTCCGCAGTTCGAATCACAGACCAAGGTGAAATTGATGAACCCCGAAGTGCAGACCTACGTCACCCAGGTGGTGGGGGATGCCTTCGGCACGTTCCTCGACGAGAACCCGCAGGCTGCCAAGGCCATCATTGCGAAGTGTCTTACCTCGGCCCGGGCGCGCGATGCGGCGCGCAAGGCGCGTGACCTGGTCATCCGCAAGTCGGCGCTTGAGTCGTTGACCCTGCCCGGCAAGCTGGCGGATTGCTCCGAGCGCGATTCATCCAAGACCGAACTCTACATTGTAGAAGGTGACTCCGCGGGTGGCTCGGCCAAGCAGGGGCGTGACCGGCACTTCCAGGCCATTCTGCCGCTGCGTGGCAAGATCATGAACACCGAACGTGCGCGCCTCGATAAGATCCTCTCCAGCAATGAGATCAAGGCGCTCATCTCTGCCTTGGGCACCGGCATTGGCGATAACTTTGACCTTGAAGGCTTGCGCTACGGGCGCGTCATCATCATGACCGACGCCGACGTGGACGGCAGCCACATCCGCACACTGTTGTTGACTTTCTTCTTCCGTTATATGCCGCAGCTCATCGAAGACGGCCACCTGTATATTGCGCAGCCGCCGTTGTATCGCGTAGCTTACAAGAACCAGGTCAAGTATGCCTACAACGATAAAGAGAAGGACAAGATGGTCAAGGAGATCGGTGACAAGGCCAGCCTCCAGCGCTATAAAGGTCTCGGCGAAATGAATCCCTCCCAGCTTTGGGAGACAACCATGAACCCGGAAAACCGGACCCTGCTCCTGGTCACGGTGGATGATGCGGCGGAAGCCGATCGCACCTTCGACATGTTGATGGGTGACGCCGTCGACCCGCGGCGCAAATTCATCCAGACCCACGCAAAAGCGGTTCGCAATCTCGATATTTAGCCCGAACGGTCACAAGGCGGGGCTTCCCAGAGGAAGTCCCGCCTTGCTGCTTTGTTATGAAAGTACCATAGAGCCGTTCCCGTTGGGTGTAGTAAAATTTCAACACCTTTTGTTATTGGCGGTTATCTCCTACCCAAGCCATGAATCCCTCCCAGCGGTTTTACGAAGTTTCCAATCGAGCCACCCAGTTCGTTGTATTGGGCTTTCAAATCATGGCGTTGGTCGTCCTGGTGGGGGGAATCATCCTTTCCTTCGATTGGATCCGTAACCCATTCCCCGGCGGCTTTTTTGAGCACTCGTTCGTCCTGAACGGCACCAATACTCGCGAACCCGGCCGACAGTGGGCGCTATACGAGCAGGGTTTCAAACAGGGTGACCAGTTACTCGCCATTGATGGCAACCCCATCCGTTCTGCCAGCGATCTCAAAGCCTTTCTTTCCACAACACAGGTGGGGCAAGTGGTCACGCTCGACCTGCGTCTGCCAGATGGCTCCACCCGGTCGGCGCAAGTCACCTTGCAAGCCTTCTCTGAAACCGATCGAATCGCCTTCTTCCTTCTACCTACTCTTCTCAGTATCGTTTTCATCGTTGTGAGCCTGTGGATCTTTGGCCTGCGCCGGACCGAACCTGCCGGACGCGCCTTCTCGCTGCTCACTTCGGCTCTAGCCGTCATCACGGGCGGCCTCTTCGACTTGTACACTTCCCACACCTTTACCGTTTTCTGGGTGCTCGCTGTGGGGGTGGCAGGTGGCGCCTTTGTTGACCTGGGTCTGTGCTTTCCGCAGGAAGCCCGCGTGGTGCTTGGGCGTCCCTATCTGCGGTGGGTGGGATATCTCATTGGCCTGGTGCTGGTCATCCGCTCCTACGGTACCCTCTTTGACCTGAACAACCCACTGGCTTATATCAACGCCTGGTTGACCATTTATGCGTTCGTGGGGCTGGCTGCGCTGTTTTACTTTGGCACATTGATCCGGCATGCCATCTTTGCGCCCTCGCCGGTGGTCAAGAGTCAGGCGCGGACCATTTTGTTTGGCACGGTCATTGCTTTTGGCCCCATTGTTGTCTGGCTCATGGGCATTACCCTATATCGCGTCCTTAACCCCGATGCAGATATTCAAGGCTTTAATCCTTATCTGTTCCTTTTCATGATCGCCTTTCCGCTTGTGAATGGCTACGTCATTTTGCGTTTCCGCCTGCTCCGCACCGATTACTGGCTGCGTCAATCGATCACCTATTTCATTCTGACCTTGTTGGTTGTTGTCGCTTATGGGCTGTTCGTCAGCGGACTGACGCTGATCCTGCCCATGCCGTCGAACAACCCGTTCCTGATCGGCGGCCTGGTCTTCCTGATCGCAATTGGATTGGAACCGGCGCGCACCCGCTTGCAAACCTGGGTGGATACCACGTTCTTCCGGGGCCAGCGGGCCTACGAAGATCGTATGCGCACCTTTACCCATCAGTTGACCAGCGCTCCTGATCTCTTCAACATCGGGCGCGTGCTGCGCGAACAGATCGAAAGCAGCCTGATGCCGGACCGTGTCCACATCTATACCTACGACCCGCTCAATGACCAGTATGCGGCCTTAAGCAACGGACACGGCCGCCCTACCAGCGATATTCGCTTTGCTTCAAGCAGTTCGCTTGTCAGTTATCTTCACCGCGAGCGCATTCCCCTGTATCTTGACTCGGTGGCCCCACCAACCATCCTGCGTGCCGACGAGGCCCGCTTGAACTTGCTGGGCGCGCGTTTGTTTGTTACTCTGCATGGCGAAACCCGCCCGGTTGGCTGGCTGGCCCTGGGTGCGCCCATGTCTGGTTCGGCTTATACGCCGCGCGATCTTGATTTTCTCGATAACCTGTCCGGTCAGGCCTCGGTGGCGATCTCACGCGTGCAGACCGTGGTCAACCTGGAGCGCCGGGTGCAGGAAATGAACGCCCTCACCCGTGTGTCACAGGGTGTGAACGTGACCAAGACCTTCGATGATGTGCTTGAGCTGATCTTTGCCCAAACCATGCAGATCATCCCGTTCGCGTACTTTCACATCACGCTCTACAACAAACCCGCAAACTATTTCTACTACGGCTTTCGGGTGGATGAAAATGAACGCATCACCGCGCTGGAAAACCAGCCCCTGCCACCCAACCTGGGTCTTGGGCAGGAGATCATCCGTAAGGGACGCCCGATTATCACGCAGGACTATACCCGCGAATGCCAGTCGCGCAATCTCACGCCCTCCACGCCTGGCGTGTATGCCTGGATGGGTGTGCCGCTCAATTCAGGGTCTGAGACTATTGGTGCATTGAGCGTCGGCAGCCCCGATGCCACCGTGACTTACACTCGCGCCCAACTTGACTTGTTGCAAGCTGTTGCCGACCAGACCGTCGGCGCCATTGTCAAGGCCCGCCTCTTGCAAGAGACGGAACAACGCGCCCATCAACTGGCCACCCTGAACGAGATCACCCGCCAGTTGACCTCCACCCTCGAACAGGAGCCCCTGCTGCAGAACATCCTTGAGAACGCGGTGTCTATTTTGAATTGCGAAGCAGGCACCCTCTTCCTCGTGGATGACCAGACCAGCGAACTCATCTTCAAAGTCACTGTTGGACCGGTAGCCAGCAACCTGCTGGGGCAGAAACTCCCGCCGGGAACAGGGATCGTGGGGCGCGCCGTACAGTTGCGTGCGCCGGTCATTGAGAACGATGCCCAAAACTCCACGGCCCGCTCCAATGTGGATATCGACAAACAGACCGGGTATGTCCCGCGCTCCCTGCTGGCCGTCCCCATGCAGATCAAGGAACGCGTGCTCGGTGTGATCGAAGTCATCAATCGCCGTGACGGCCTGCCCTTTGTAAACGACGACCAGAATATTCTCACTGCCTTCGCCGGGCAGGCTGCGGTTGCCATTGAAAACGCCCGTTTGCTGGCCCTCACTGACCAGGAACTCACCGAAAGAGTGGAAGAGTTGCAGGTGATGGGTCGTATCGTGCGTGAACTGAACGCCAGTCTCGAAGTGGACCGTGCCATGCGTATCACGCTCGAGTCAGCCATCCGTCAAACCTCCGTCGATGCGGGATTGATCGGCATGTTGGAAGGGGATGGCCTGCGCTTGATGGCCCAGCAGGGTTTTGAAGAGGTCTTTGCTGAACCGCGTGACGCGCATCTGCCGCTCGATATGCCCACCATTCAGCAGGTGATCTCCAGCGGGCAGGCCAACCAGACCTCGTTGATCTCCACCGGGCAAAAAGGTTTGTTGCCTGTCTCCCATACTCAAGCGGTGATCCCCATCCGCCGTGAAGTGCAGGTCATCGGTTTGATAGTGCTCGAGAGCGCCAGCGATTCGCAGGTGAACCTCGCCTTCCTGAACCGCCTGAGCGACAATGCCGCCATCGCCATTTCGAATGCCCAACTGTATGCAGAGATCCAGCGGGCCAATGCGGCCAAGAGCGAGTTCGTCTCCTTTGTAGCGCATGAACTCAAGAACCCCATGACCTCCATTAAGGGCTACACCGAATTGCTGGCTGCGGGCTCGGTGGGCGCCATTAATGAGATGCAGAGCAATTTCCTCAATACCATCCGTGCCAATGTGCAGCGCATGTCGGCGTTGGTGTCTGACCTCAACGATAATGCCAAGATCGAAGCCGGGCAACTGCGCCTGGATTACAAGCCTGTCAATGTGGACGATGTGATCGACGAAGTCATCCGCTCCACCAAACGCCAGGTGGATGATAAGAAACAAGTCATCGACCTGACCATGGCCCCCCAAATGCCCAACATCTGGGCCGACCATACGCGCGTGGCCCAGGTACTTACCAACCTCGTCAGCAATGCTCACAAATACACGCCCGAAGGCGGGCATATTGTTGTGGGGGCCGAGTCGGTTCCGAATCAATGGGACCCCAACGGTGCGCATCATGTGGTGCATTTGTGGGTCAAGGACAACGGCATTGGCATCAGCCCCGAAGACCAGGCCAAGATCTTCCAAAAGTTCTTCCGCTCCGAAGATTCCAAGGCGCGTGAAGCGCCCGGCACAGGTTTGGGCCTCAATATCACCAAAAGTCTTGTGGAAATGCAGGGTGGCCGCATCTGGTTCGAGAGCGAATTCAGAAAAGGCACCACCTTCCATTTCACCGTTCCGGTGGCTGAAGGATAACCCAGCATGACATTGAATGTTTCCATTGGTACCGCGCAGGCCCTGAATGGGCGGGAAGCTGGTTTGCAGGCCACGCATCAGGCGTTGAACCGGCTCGGGTCGGCGTCCCCCAGCCTCGGCTTTATTGTCGCGTCGCATCAATATCAGGCGCGGGATGTTGTCAGTGGCGTCTCAGGCCTGTTGGGCGATGCTCCGCTGATCGGGTTCAGCAGTCCCGCTGCGCTCACCAATGAAGGGCTGCGGCCCAATTCGGTGCTGGTGGCGCTGCTCTCCGGCGATTTCGAAGCCGAAACCCAATGGATGCCCACCTATGCCCAAAGCGCGCGCGATACCGGGTTAAAACTGGCACGCCAACTCGCCGAAAAAGACAACCACTCCATGATCTTCTTCGCTGATGGTTTCAACGGCGACGCCGACCAATTGTGCGCCGCACTCTCCGGCACGTTCATCCCCGTGCTGGGCGGGCTCGCCGCCGGTGACTTGCATACGGGTCATTCCTATCAGTTGGCTGGTCCACAGACCGGCACCGGCGCCCTCGCTGGAGCCATGCTGCGTGGCGACTTGCGCATCGGCATTGGCGCCTCACACGGTTGGAACCCGGTCGGCAGTCAGTTCAGGGTCACCCGCTCGCGCGGCTTCTGGCTGCGCACGCTCGATGGCCGTCCCGCCTCCGAAACGTATGCCCAACTCTTTGGCTACCCCGCCCGCGAGTGGGCCTTCCCGCCGCTCAGCCATCTGGCCCGGCTCTATCCGCTGGGCATTGACCTCGGCGAACAAATGCTCGTGCGCGCGCCCATCCGCGTGGAGGCCGACGGTAGTTTTCGCATGAACGCCCCCGTCCGTGATGGTGTGGATGCCTATCTGTTGGTGGGCAGCCGCGCCGCCTGTGAAAAAGCCGCGCAGCAAGCCGCGCAACAGGCGTTGCAGCAACTGCAGGGTGCCAAGCCTGCCTTCGCCCTCGTGCTCGTGGACGTTGCCTGGGAAATGCTACTGCGCTCACATCCCGGCGCCGAGATCGCCGCCATTCAAGAGATCTTCGGCAAAGAAGTGCCCCTGGCGGGCGGTTATACCCTCGGCCAGGTGACGCCCGGCAAACCTTCGGGCGCACCGCAACTGTTGAACCAGCATATCGTTGTCATTGCCTTTGCCGACGCGTAATGGTTCATCGTAATGGGGGAGGCATCGCTGACAAGGAGAAGACCCATGTCTTATAAAAATGGATTGACGTTGCTGCTTGCCTGTGCATTTTTGCTTGCGAGTTGTACAGCCGCACAGACACAACCGCCCGCACCAACTCCCACACTCGCCATCGTCGAACCGACTCTCACCGCCTCGCCCATCCCTGCGACGGCTGCGCCTCTGCCCTCCCCGATACCGGCCGCCTCGCCCACCACTGCACCTACGCTGACGCCGCCGCCCTCCGCCGCGAACCCATGCACCGACCCGCAGGCGGCTGCCCTGCTCGAAGCGCTTAAGACTGCCATACTCAACGCAGACGGTCCCTTGCTGGGTTCACTGGTCAGCCCCAACGGCATGGAGGTGCGCTACTTCCGCAATGGCAACGTGATCACATACACCCCTGAACAAGCCAGATTCCTCTTTGAAACCACCTATGAAGCCAATTGGGGACCCGACCCCGCCAGCGGTATCGAAAAGACCGGTGCATTTCAAAACGTCATCGTGCCCAAACTGCGGCAGGTCTTTGAGTCGGTGTACACCCTGCACTGCAATGAACTGCCACATGGTGGCGCAACCTATGAAGTGACCTGGCCCTACGCCGGGGACTTTTACGCCATTTACTTTGCGGGCACCGAGCAATACAGCAACATGGATTGGAACACCTGGGGTGTCGGGTTGGATTACCTCAACGGCAAGCCATACATCCGGGCACTGGCTCAATACTTTTGGGAGCCATGAAAAGACTGCTATCCTTGTTTTAGCTCGTGAGAGGTCTTGAAGATGACCAGATAGGGGGAGATTTTCAGAGCAGGGCGCGTAAGAACTTGTATGCTCAAGTTTTCTATATAAAAGCTGTTATTGTAAAAACTTGCAATAAGGAATGAGCATGTCCTGTACATCCACCTATACACCACAATTACGCGCCCGTGGCTTTCGTATGACCCCGCAAAGACTGGCCATCTTGCACGTTCTACACCATGAAGGCACGCACCTCTCGCCTGCCGAAGTATATAAGAAAGCCCGCAAGGAAGTGCCAGGCCTTACGGAACCAACGGTGTATCGTACGCTCGAATTCCTTGCCGATAATGCCTTTGTACGCCCATCCTATTCAGCCACTGGACACTTAACCTACGAGATCGCGGGCAGCGACCACCACCACATCGTCTGTAGAAATTGCGATGCGGAGATCGAGGTGGAGCATGCTTTGCTTGAAAGCCTGTATCGTTTGTTGGAAACGACTAGCAACTATCGAAGTATTGACAGCCACGTCACTTTCTTCGGGGTGTGCCCGAAGTGTCAAACACTCAAAGCAAAATTATAAAGGAGACCCCAATGTTATATTCCCCGCAACCGATGCATATTCCCGATGGATTTCTTAGTATTGTCGTTTCGATCATTTGCTGGCTGATCACGGTGACTATACTGGGCGTGGCTATTTCGCGCACGAATAAAAACCTGGGAGAAAAACAGGTTCCGCTTATGGGGGTGATGGCGGCCTTCATTTTTGCGGCGCAGATGATCAACTTCCCGGTGGCGGGCGGAACGTCCGGCCATTTGTTGGGTGGCGCATTGGCGGCGATCACCTTGGGACCGTGGGCCGGCATGCTGGTGATGACTGCGGTCATTGCGGTGCAGGGTCTCCTGTTTCAGGATGGCGGTTTGATCGTGATGGGCGCGAATATCCTCAATATGGGGTTGCTCACTGCCGCTATCGGCTACGGCCTGTACCGGTCCGTGCTGGGCGGAAGCCAGAAAACCAAACTGGCGGTTGCCGGGGTGGCGGCCTGGCTGTCGGTGATGACCGGTGCGCTGGCCACCGCCTTGCAATTGTGGCTGAGCGGCACCGCGCGCTTGGATATTGTCATCCCGGCCATGCTGGGCATTCATGCCTTGATCGGGGTGGGCGAAGCGTTGATCACAGTGGCCGCGCTCTCCTTTATCTTCCGCACCCGGCCCGACCTGCTGGGCGAAGGGTCTGACTCGGCGCAAGGCGGGCGGGGGTGGGTCGTTGCGGGTGTTTTGATCGCACTGGCCGTGGTGTTGCTCTCGCCCCTGGCTTCCGCGTTCCCTGACGGCCTGGAAAGCGTTGCGGAAAAAACGGGCTTCATCGAAACCGCCCAATCGGCGCCATACCAGGTCATTCCCGATTACACATTGCCGTTCCTGGGGCAGACGCCCGTCTCGACCATTGTCGCCGGGGCGATCGGTGTTGTTGTCGTCTTGGGATTGGCCGTTCTGGCGGGGCGTTCCTTGCAGAAAAAAGCAGCCTAATTCGTTCGGGCGGTGCCTGACACCAGCCGCCGCCCGGTTTTGACCCTTCGGAATCGTACCCAACCATGCATTCAGATGCTTTCGATCGGTATCACGATACCCAAAGTTTTGTTCATCGTCTCGACCCGCGTGTGAAGGTGGTGGTGACGCTGGCCTTCATCCTCTCCAATGCGCTCCTGCCGGATGGCGCCTGGCTGGCGTTTGGCCTGGGGTGGATATTCCTGCTGGCGGCCAACGCGCTTTCGAACTTGGGGCTGGACTTTACCTTCAAACGTTCGTTCGTGGCGTTGCCGTTCGCGCTGGTGGCGGTCACGATCCTGTTCTCGATCCCCGGCCGGGCGCTGGCCGAATTCCGGTTCCTGTTCTGGGACCTGGTCCTCACCGATGCGGGCGTGTTGCGCTTTGCCAGTATCGTGGTCCGTTCGTGGCTTTCGGTGCAGATGGCGATCCTGCTGGTGGGCACAGCGCGCTTTCCGGATATTGTGCATGCCCTGGAGCATTTGCGGGTGCCGGCGATCCTCACCACCATTATTTCGTTTCTCTATCGGTACCTGTTCGTGCTGGTGGATGAGGTCTTTCGGCTGCTGAGGGCGAGAGAAGCCCGTTCGGCGGCCT
>CAZJMZ010000071.1:0-3030 GCA_964547115.1 uncultured Anaerolinea sp.
GACGACGCCTGGGATCGCCGTGTCCGCTCCAAATACGTGGATGTGTGCCGCTTCCTGTTGCCCGCAGCCGCCCTGGCCAATGTGGGTATGACCGCCAATGCCCGCGTCATTGAGAATACCGTCCGCAAGATGCTTTCGCACGAACTGGCCGAAGTCCGTGAGATCGGTGCGAAGGTCAAGGAAGTATCCAAGGCTGAGACGCCAACTTTGGTGAAGTATGCCGATGCAGTTCCGTATCTCGCCGAAACGATCAAAGATCTGGAAAACCGCGCCGCGCAATTTGCAACTCGTAACAACAATGACTGGTGCGAACTGATCGAGTACGACAAAAATGGCGAAGAGAAAGTTCTTGCCGCAGCGTTATACCGCTTTGGTGAAATGTCGTACGCTGATGCACTGGCGCATGTGTCATCCATGGGCGCTGAGGAGAAAGTTGCTTTGGCTGAAGCCTTGCTCGGGCGATTAGGCCGCTACGATGTGCCGCTTCGTGAATTGGAGTATTGCAACTACACCTTTGACCTGGTGATGGACCAGGGCGCCTACGCCGAGTTCAAACGTCATCGCATGATGTCGCAGACTCCGCAACGCCTGACTACCCGGCTTGGGTATGCAACCCCGCTATTGATAACGGAAGCAGGCTTCGGGTCCGCGTATGAGGCGGCGATGGAGGCGGCGAGCGCCATGTACGAAAAGTTGCATGCGTTCGATCCCGCTGTTGCGCAGTATGTTGTCCCCAATGGCTTCAATCGCCGGGTGCTGGCACAGTTCAATCTGCGGGAAGCCTATGCCTTCTGCCAGTTGCGCTCTGCGGCCAATGCGCACTTTTCGATCCGGCGGGTGGCGCAGAAAATGTATGAAGAGATGGCGCAGGTCCACCCGTTGTTGACGAAGTATATGCGCTTGCATGAAGAGACCTGGCAGGGGGTTGAAGAGGGATATTTCGCGGGGGTGTAAAAAACTGACCGAAGACGACAGACCGCCGACCGCGGAAGGCTTGTGTCCGTTGCGGTCGGCGGTCTGTTTGTTTTCAATTGTGCTAGATCAACTTGCTCACGATCGCCAGTAAGATGCCACCGGCGATCACGCTCCCGAGTTGCCCGGCCGTATTGGCCCCCATGGCGTGCATCAAAATAAAATTGTTGGGGTCTTCATCGTTGGCGGTTTTGGCAGCGAGACGCCCCGCCATGGGGAAGGCCGAAATGCCCGCCGCCCCAATGAGCGGGTTGATCTTGTAGCCACTCAGCACGCACATCAACTTGCCGAACAACAGACCCGCCACGGTATCGAGTGCGAAGGCGATCAAGCCCAGCACCATGATCTTGCCCGTGTCGAGGTTGAGAAAATCCTTGGCGGTCATGGTTGCACCGATGGCCAGACCGAGGAACAGGGTGGAGATGTTGATGATCTCGTTTTGAGCGGCCTTGCTCAGGCGGTCCACCACGCCGGAGACCTTGAGCAGGTTGCCCAGCATGAGCATCGAGATGAGCGGAGTCGCTTCAGGGACGAGCAGTCCCACCACCAACGTCAGCACGATGGGAAAGAGCGTGAGCGTCTTTTGCGAGATCGGCTTGGGTGTGTATTCCATTTGTACAAGTCGTTCGCGTTGGGTGGTGAGCAACTTCATCAACGGCGGCTGGATGATGGGGATCAGGCTCATGTACGAATAGGCTGCGACGGCGATGGGTGCCAGCAATTCGGGCGCGAGTTTGGTTGCCACGAATATCGATGTCGGTCCATCGATCGCGCCGATGACGCCGATCGATGCAGCTTGATTGAGCGGAAAACCCAACGCGACCGCGAGCATCAAGGTGCCAAAGATGCCGAATTGCCCGGCTGCACCCAGCAGTACCATGCGCGGTTGGGCCAGCAACGGACTGAAGTCGATCATGGCCCCCACGCCAATGAAAATCAGCAAGGGGAATAACTCGGTGCGGATCCCGGCATCGTAAAGCACACCGGTCAACCCTTCAGCGGCGGTCAGGCCTGCCAGTGGAATGTTCGCCAGCAAACACCCGAATCCGATGGGGAGTAACAGGACGGGTTCGATCTCTTTGAAGACCGCGAGATAGATCAAGATCAGTGCGGCAAGGATCATCACGCCATTGCCCCACGTGAAATTGAGGATGCCTTTGAGCAGTTCTGGAAGCAGTGATTGAAGGTCCATAAGACTGGTCGCCGATCTATTCGAACCTCACCAAAGGCTGTTTGTGAGCCACGGTTTGCATGGCACTCACCAGCACTTCGGTGATTTTCCCGGCGCGCACGGAGCGGATGCTGTTCTTCATCTTCATCGCTTCGATGACCACGATGACCTGCCCGGCCTCGATCTCATCACCGGCTTTGACAAATACTTCGACCACGGTGCCGGGCAGGGGGGCGGTCATTTCGTTGACGTTCTGATTGGCATCCGGCTTGCGGATCTCGAGCGGCTTCAGACCGATCGCTTCTTTCTTCGCCGTGGGCTGGTTCGTGTTCCCGGATTGATTCGCCTCCGGGAGCACTTCGAATCTTGTGCCGTTCACGCGGGCGATCACGGGGCGCACGTTGATATCTTCGATCTCGACGGTATAGGTTGTATCTTGAATAGTGACGTTGTATTTCATGGTTCACTTTCTGACCGTAGACCGCGGTCGGCGGTCAGTTCTTAACGATGCTTGCCTTTTTCGTACATTTGCTGTGTCCGCATGCCCAGTTGCCATGCCGAAACAATGGATGTGGGTGGTTCCTCCAGCGGATGGGCTGAAGAGAGCTGTTGCTCAGCCATGGCCATGGCCACACCGAGTGCGGCCGCCTGGGCGAGGATGGATGTATCTGAAACAAGGGCAGGCTGGGGTGAGTCTGAAGCGGGTTCTTTGTCCGCTGTAAATTTGGTTAGCAGACTCATCATCAGCCACAAGACCAGGATCGCGGCGAAGACCAGTCCCATGCCGAGGGCGGTGATCTGCAGAGCAAGAGAAAGGTTGTTCATGCTTACACCGGAATATTCCCATGCTTGCGCGGTGGGGCGGGGGCGTATTTATCGCGCAGGGC
>CAZJMZ010000071.1:3130-5018 GCA_964547115.1 uncultured Anaerolinea sp.
ACATCGGTGCCGAGATACTTGCTTGACATGACCACGTACGCGCCACCATACGCCTTGCGGGTGATGATGCAGATCTTCGGCACGGTGGCTTCGGAATAAGCGTAGAGCAGTTTCGCGCCGTGGCGGATGATGCCGCCGTGTTCCTGTGCGATGCCGGGGAGGAAGCCCGGCGAATCGACGAAGGTCACGAGCGGGATGTTGAAGCAATCGCACATGCGTACGAAGCGGGTCATCTTGTCGGCGGCATCGATGTCAATGACGCCTGCCATGATGGCGGGTTCCTGACCCACAATGCCCACACTGTGACCGCCGATGCGCGCCAGACCCACGATCGCGTTGCGGGCCCAATCGGGTTGGATTTCAAGGAACGAGCCCTGGTCGATGATCTTTTCGATGACCTGATGCATGATGTAGGGTTCGGTGGCCTCGAGCGGGACGATGCTATTGAGCGATTCATCCATGCGCAAGGGGTTGTCATCCGCTTTCACAAAGGGCGGATTTTCGACATTGTTCGAGGGCAGGTACGAAAGGAAGTGTCGCGCCATATCGAGTGCCGCTTTTTCAGAGGCCACGCTCAAATGCGCCACACCGCTGACAGCCATATGCACACTCGCCCCGCCCAGCGATTCGGCATCGATCACTTCACCGGTCACAGCTTTGATCACTTCGGGCCCGGTGAGGAACATGAACGATTGTTTCTCGACCATGACAACCAGGTCGGTCAGTGCCGGGGAGTAGGCTGCGCCACCCGCGCATGGGCCAAGCATCACGCTGATCTGTGGCACCACGCCCGAGTATTGTGCGTTGCGCCGGAAGATCTCGGCGTAGCCGCCCATCGAGCGCACGCCTTCTTGAATGCGCGCCCCACCTGAGTCGATCAATGCGATGAATGGCACACCGTTGCGTACCGCCAGATCCATCACGCGGCAGATCTTGTGGCTTTGCATCTCGCTCAGTGTGCCGCCGTAAATTGTGAAATCTTGTGAGTACAGATATACCGTCCGCCCGTTGATCTGTCCGTAGCCTGTGATGACCCCGTCGCCGTAAAACTTCTCTTTCAATAGGTCCAGTTCGTCGCCCTGATGGGTGATGAACGGTTCGATCTCGTTGAACGTGCCGGGGTCGAGCAGTAATTCGATGCGTTCCCGCGCGGTCAACTTGCCTTTGGCGCGCTGTTTCGCGTTCCGTTCCGCGCCGCCGCCCTCCAGCGCCTTTGCGCGCATCTTGCGCAGTTCAAGGATTCTTGGGTCTTCAGTTGTCATGGGGATTACCTCACCTTTGAGTATAGTGAGACCCGGTGATCCATTCCAGTGATGGATGGCATACAGAAGACGGATAATCCGCCTCCGAATTCCCCGACAATTGCTTCAGATTAAGTGACTTTTATCGCCCCGTGGCATCTTCCTCGTCAATGACCACAGACCGCTGACGACTGACCAGCGAGTAGCGGTCAATCGTCAGCAGTCATTCCACCTTCATCCTTTGATTAGCACGATCTCGTGTTGTGGCGCGGTGAAATATTCCGCGCCTTTCTCGGTCATCAATACATCTTCTTCCAGCCCGAGATAGCCGTAGCCGGGCACAGCCAGCCCCGGCTCGATGGTGTAGACCTGGCCCACTTCCAATTTTTGGTTGGGCGAATCGCCGTACTTCTCCCACAATGGACCGAGTAACGCACCTCCATCATGCGCGACACGTCCCAGTTGGTGACCAAGGGCGTAGTTGTATTCGGGGTAGCCTGAGTCGGTGACGATCTCGCGCGAGATGACATCGATCGAGTTGCCGGTCACGCCGGGTTTCATCGCTTCGCGGGATTTTTCGATGGCCGTGCGGATGGTGATGAAACCGCGCTGGACTTCAATCGGTGCTTCGGTCTCGCCTTCGCGCA
>CAZJMZ010000071.1:5118-10171 GCA_964547115.1 uncultured Anaerolinea sp.
GCGCGCTGGATGCGGGCTTGTTCGGCAGGAGTCTTGCGTCCACGCAGGGCATTGATAACCGGTTCGGCGCTGATGAGGCGGTCGGCGTAAGGCGTGCCGCTCAGATAATCACGCAGCATCTCGTACATGGCGTGAGTCAAACCGTCCGCGTGGACGTTGTTTTTCGAAGTGTTGACAGCGATTCGGTCGGGGTTGAGGCGGGTGAACGTTTCACGCAACAGGTCACGGATGGATTTGTCGTATCCTTGGATCTCGTCGAAGATGCCAAGCTGGGCAATGGCTTCTTTTTCGAGATTGCCGATGATGGCGATGCGTCCGCCGTCCCTGGTGAAGATCAGCGCCGATTCCCAGGTGAGGTCGTTGGCGCCGATGAGCAGGTCGAGGGCGGGGTCGCGCACGCCGGAGGTCTCGCGCACGAAGGTGAGCCATAGATCGATGTTTTGTTCTTTGAGGATGGCAATGGCTTGCGTTGCCTTTTCTTGCATGAGGGTCATGTGAGTCTCCTTAAATATCCGTTTGTCGGGGTAGAGGGGCAGGGTGAGGGTTTTTTACAACGAACCACAAGATACATAACATTACAACAGAAAGCACAGCCGAGATGGCAAAGGTGGGTTGAAAGCCGCTGGTGTCGGCGATCCAACCGCCGATGAGGGGGGCGATGATGGTGGCGGGGGCGGTGAGGGTTTGCGCGAGGCCGATGTAGAACGGGCGCTCTTTTTCGCCGCTGAAGGTGGTGGCCATGGTCATGCCGTTCGTCCAAATGGATACGTTGGTGAGGGCCGAAAGCATGAACACCGGGAAGAACCACGCAATGGACGGGGCGAACCAGGCCAGCACTGAGCTCAGCACGGCCGCCGCCGAGCCGATGATCAACATGGCGCGATGCCCGAGTCGGTCACCAAGCCAGCCCATGCCCACATTGGCCACGGTCTGCGAGATGGTCAGTGTTGCGGTCAGATAACCGAGCGTGACGGGCGAGGCTTCAAAGCGCCGCAGGGCATAGATGATGTAGAACGAAAAACCCATCGTGGCGAACTGCGAGAGAAAGCGCGCAACCAGGAACCACACGAAATTCCGGTCGCGCCGGACGATCTCTCCGGCTCCCTGCCACAGGGACGGCTGATTCTCCTCCACGACCTTTTCCGTGTCTTCGGGCTCGCGCGTCAGGGCGAGGGCGAACCAGGATATCGTGAAGAACACACTGGCGATCAGGAAGCAGACCGCAAAGTCGAGCGGCGAGTCGAGCCAGTCCAACAGATAACCCGCCGCCACGGCCGACCCGCTGATGAAGAGGTTGGCCACCGCCGCCTGCAACCCGAAGAAGGTGCCGCGATTCTCTGGTGGAATGATCTTCGAGATCATGCTGGTCCATGGGTTGGCGGTGAAGCCGCCACCGAGTCCCTGCCAGATGAGCAGCAGGAAGAAGATGATGAGGCCGGTTTGCACGCCGATGGTTGGCAGCAGTAATGCCAATGCAGCAAACCCCAGGAATTGCACACGCTCATGGATGGTGTTGGTGAGCACGGTCCGTTTATAGCGGCGCAGGCGGGAGGTGTGCTTGGCGGTGAATAGCTGGGGCAACAGCCAGCCTGCGGAATGAATGGCCGGGACCAGCCCGATGAGTGTGGCTGAGTCGGTCATGGAAGCGACGAAGAGTGGCAGGATCGTGCCAAAGGAAGCCAGGCCAATGGCGACCCCGAAAAAGCCGCCATCGATCAGCCCGGCCGTGACGTTGTATTTCAACTGCTGGCGGGCATACTTTTCAACTTGAGAGAGGGGGAGCATGGCATGATTCTACCATTCCAGTCTTGACAAACTTTGTCGTATTCGATTAGAATAAAAACGAACGTTCGTTCATTTTTATTTACAAGGTGCCCATGCCGGTAAAAACCAAAGACACACCCAAAAAGGGAGAAGTCACCCGCCTGGCGATCGAAGATGCCGCCATGGAATTGTTCCTCACCCAGGGCTATGCCGCCACCTCCATGCGCCAGATCGCCGACAAGGCCGGGCTGGCGTTGGGCGGTATTTATAACCACTTTGCCAGCAAGGATGAGATCTTCGAAGGCATCATCATCGATAAGCATCCCTACCGAAAGATCCTGCCTGCCATTCTGGCCGCGGAAGGGGATACCCTGGAAGATTTCTTCCGCCATGCCTTCCATCTCATTATCACTGAAATGGGAGACAAACCCGAATATGTCAACCTGATGTTGATCGAGCTGGTCGAGTTCAAAGGCAAGCACGGTTCTGTCATGTTGAAGGAGATTGCTCCCAAGATCCTGCCGGTGTTCGAGAAGCTTCTCAAAGGGCGCAAGGGCTTGCGCCTGACCAACCCCGCCTTCCTCATGCGCTCGTTCATGGGCATGATCATTTCTTATCTTGTCACTGAAATGCTCATCTCCAAATCCATTATTTCCAAACTAATGCCAACCGATACAGAAGCCGCCTACGTGGATATTTACCTGAACGGCATTCTCAAATCGACCGATAACTGATCACTGCTCACAATTCACTTCCCACTCCCTGTTACGGAGCCCATCCATGTTCTCCCGCCTTACCTCCATTATTCGCAAGGAATTCATCCAGATCTTCCGCGACCCGCGTACCCTGGCCTTGGTCATCCTGATGCCCATGATGCAGTTGTTCCTGCTGGGTTACGCGGCTACCAGCGATGTGAAGAACATCTCGCTCGCGGTCTGGGACCAAAGCCAATCGCAACAATCGCGTGCCCTGTTGGATGCTTTTCGTTCGGCCAACTACTTCAGCATCGATTATGCCGTCGGTTCCGATGCCGAATATCGCACCCTGATCGAAGCTGGTGATATTCGCGCTGCACTCATCATCCCGCCCGATTATGAACAGCGCTTGCTCGAAGGCAACGCCCAGGTCTCGCTGGTGCTCGATGGCTCTGATGCCACCGTCGGCGGGACGGCGCTCTCCACCGCCAAGCTGATCGGGCAATCGTTTGCTACCAGAGTGCTGTCGGAGCAGGCTGCGCTTACGGGGCGCCCCTCGGCCTTCAAACCGCCGCTCGAGGTGCGCACCCAGGTCTGGTACAACCCCGACCTGATCGCCGCTTACTTCAACGTGCCGGGTGTCATTGGCATGATCCTGTACTTCATCACAGCTCTGCTTACGGCTTCAGCCATTGTGCGTGAGCGTGAGCGTGGCACCATCGAGCAGCTCATCGTCACGCCTATCCGCTCATGGGAGCTGGTGGTTGGCAAGATCATGCCGTATACCATCCTGGCCTTCATCGATATGGTCGAAGTGCTGGTCATCGGGCATTGGTGGTTCCACGTACCCATTCGCGGCGACCTCGGCCTCATCTTCGCCCTCTCCGGTTTGTTCATTATCTCCAGTTTGGGCATTGGCCTGTTCGCCTCCACCGTAGCCAACACCCAACAGGAAGCCTTCATCACGGTCATGGTCACCATGCTGCCGAGCATCTTCCTCTCCGGCTTTTTCTTCCCGATCGAGGCCATGCCCACCTTCCTGCAATATGTATCTGCCATTGTGCCGCTCCGCTACTATCTCGTCATCATCCGGGCCTTGTTGTTGAAGGGTGTGGGGGCGGCTGCCTTGCAAAGCGAGATCATTGCACTCGCCATCTTTGCCTTCGTCATCATGACCGTTGCCGCGCTGCGCTTCCGCAAACGCCTTGACTAATTCTCTTCAGGAGTTAACCCATGAATAACAGTTTTCCCCCGCTTCCCGTTCGTATCGTTATTGGCTTGCTGATCCTTTCCACCATCGGCTATTACGCCTTCCGGGCGCTGGCCCCCGAAACCACCAGCCAACTCAAGGCCTCTGGCACCATTGAAGCCGTGGTCGTCAACGCTTCACCGGAAATGGCTGGCAAAGTTGCGGATGTGCTGGTCAGTGAAGGTCAGGCCGTGCAGACGGGAGACCCGCTTCTTGCTCTCGACGCCAACCTGCTGACTGCCCAACAAGCCGTGGCCTCGGCCCAAGTGGACTCTGCCAAAGCCGCCCTCGAGACCGCCTCTGCCGCCCTGGCCACTGCCCAGGCACAATACGATACAGCGCTCAATAACGCCATTGCCGCTGAAAAGGCCACCCGCCTCACCGTCTGGAAATCCACCAAGCCCACCGACTTTGAGCAACCGGCCTGGTACTTCTCCAAGGAAGAGCGCCTCAAGGCCGCCCAGGCTGATGTGGATGCGAAAAAAGCTGACCTGGATGCCGCCCTACAGGAACTGGCTGATATCAGTGACCGTGCAGGCAGTTCCAATTTTGTGGCCGTAGAAACCAAGCTCGCCCAGATGCGCCTTGCCCTGCAAACAGCTCAAGCGGTGTTCGATAGCACCAGTGGCGGCTCAGATAGCCAAAGCCTGCGCGATGCCGCGCAAGTGGTGCTCGATGAAGCCAAGATCGACCTGGACGACGCCCAAAAGGAATACGACGATGCCCTGACCACCGAAGGCGCGCAAGATGTGCTCGATGCCCGTGCCAAGGCCATGGTCGCGCAGGAATTGTACGACTCCGCTGTGGATAACCTCCGCGCTTTGCAAACCGGTGCCGATTCACAAGCTGTGATCAATGCCGGTAAAGTGCTCGAGCAGGCCCAGTCTGCGTTGAATCAGGCGCAGAGCGCTGTCAGGACCGCTGAAGCAAACCTGGCGTTGATCGAAGCGCAGATGTCCAAACTCACGGTCACTGCCTCCCTGGATGGCGTCATCCTGACCCGCAACGTGGAGCCGGGCGAGTTTGTCCAGCCGGGCGCCGTGGCGTTGACGATGGCGAACCTGAATGAGTTGACCATCACCGTGTATGTGCCGGAAGATCAATATGGCCGGATCGCGCTCGGGCAATCTGCCACAGTGACCGTGGACTCCTTCGCGGGTGAGACGTTCGAAGCGGTGGTCATCCACATCGCCGACCAGGCCGAGTTCACTCCGCGCAATGTGCAAACCGTGGAAGGCCGCAGTTCGACCGTGTATGCCATCAAGTTGAAATTGACCGACCCCGAAGGCAAACTCAAGATCGGCATGCCTGCGGATGTGGTGTTCGAGTAATCTCGTTATTGGCT
>CAZJMZ010000071.1:10271-12512 GCA_964547115.1 uncultured Anaerolinea sp.
ATATGAATTATTTAGTCCAAGCAACGAACCTGAAAAAAGCCTTCGGCGAGACCCACGCCGTGGATGGTGTTTCTCTGCAGGTGCGGCCAGGCGAGATCTATGGCCTGGTGGGCGCCGATGGAGCAGGCAAGACCACTACCATGCGTTTACTGGTCGGTGCGTTGAAAGCCGATGCAGGTGAGATCGAGATCTGTGGCTTCGATGTTGCCCGCCAGACCGAACAGGCGCGCGCGCAGTTCGGTTATCTTTCACAGCGCTTTTCGATGTATGAAGATTTGACCGTGTTGGAGAACATCCGCTTTTTTGCCGAAGTGCGCGGCTTACGTTCAGACGAATGGTACCCACGTTGCATGGAGATCCTGGAGTTCGTGGGGCTCGATAAATTCAGCGACCGGCGCGCCGGTCAACTCTCGGGTGGCATGAAGCAAAAACTGGGGTTGGCCTCTGCACTGGTCACCCGGCCGCGCGTGCTGCTGCTCGATGAACCCACCACCGGCGTGGACCCTGTGACACGTCAAGACTTTTGGCAGTTGGTGATTAAATTGGTGTCATCCCCCTCTCCCAGCGGGAGAGGGGTTAGGGGTGAGGGGGATTCTGCTCAGGGCGAAGTCTCCGTCCTCATCTCCACCCCGTACATGGACGAAGCCTCACGCTGTCACCGTGTGGGGTTCATGAAGGCGGGCCGCATCATCGCCGAAGACACGCCCTCCAATTTACGGGCGCGCCTCAACAATCGCATTCTGGAATTGCGCGGCGCACCGCTGCATATCCTGCGGCATACCGCACACGCCGACCGGGATGTGGAGGATGTGCAAGCCTTTGGCGACCGGCTGCATATCCGTGTGGGGGAGGGCAAGGCCCAGGGCGTGTTAGGCCGGCTGCGGTCTGAGATCCGCAGCGTGGGCGGGCAGGTGGATGAGTTGCGGCTCATTCCGCCGGTCCTTGAAGATGTATTCATCGCCTTATCTGAAGATGAAAAGGAGCAAGCATGATCAACCTTGATCTCGGTGTGCTGATTGATAGACCGGTGAAGGAGGTCTTTGCTTTCATCACCAACCCGCAGAACATGTCCAGGTGGAATTCGGCCGTGGTCAGCCTTGAACAACTCACACCCGGCGCCGTAGGCATGGGCACCAAATTCAAGAACGTGGGTGAGATGATGGGACGCCGCATCGAAGGTGAGATGCAGGTGGTGGCTTTTGAGCCGGATGCGAAATATGGTTTTCAAATGCAGGCCGGGCCCATGCAGGTGAACATGCTCATGACCTTTAAGACCGTGGGCACGGGCACCAAGCTTAGCCTCAATGCACAGGGTAACCCCGCCGGTTTTTTCAAACTTGCCGAAGGTGTAATGGCCGGGCGCGTCAAAGCGATGATGGAAGAAAATCTCGCGCGCTTGAAGACCGTGCTGGAAAAAGGATAGGGTATGAGCCTGCCGGTTATTTACGTTGAAAATCTCACGCGCCGTTTTGGTGATTTCGTGGCGGTCGATCACATCAACTTCGAAGTGAACGAAGGGGAGGTGGTGGGGTATCTCGGGCCGAACGGTTCCGGCAAGACCACCACCATCCGCATGTTGTTGGGTCTGCTTGAACCCACTGAAGGCGAAGCGACCGTGCTGGGTTTCGATGCCTTTCGTCAGAGCGAGGAGGTGCGTAAGCGGGTGGGGTATATGTCGCAGAAGTTCGCGATCTATGACGACCTGACCGTGCTCGAAAACCTGACCTTCTACGGCGGTGTGTATGGCATCACGGACAAGGCCCGCATCGCGCACACCCTTGAGTTGGTCGGCCTCACCGGGCATGACTCCACACTGACGCGTTCCCTCTCCGCGGGGTGGCGCCAGCGGCTGGCGTTGGGTATCTCCCTCGTCCATGAACCGAAGTTGCTCTTCCTCGATGAGCCCACCTCCGGTGTGGACCCCACCGCTCGCCGCACCTTCTGGGATTTGATCTACCAACTGGCTGATAACGGCGTCACCATCCTTGTCACCACCCATTACATGGATGAAGCCGAATATTGCGAACGCGTGGGCATCATGCGCGATGGCAAGTTGCTGGCGATGGATACACCCTCCAACCTGAAAAGAGACATCGTCCCCGGCGATGTATGGGAAGTGTATGCCGAACCCTTGGAACAAGGGCTGGAAGTATTGCCTGCTGTGGATGGCGTGTTGCGTGTTTCGCTGGCAGGTGACCATTTACGCACCATCACCGAACGCGGCAAAAAGAAAGATGACCT
>CAZJMZ010000072.1:0-12488 GCA_964547115.1 uncultured Anaerolinea sp.
GGAAGATCTGGAATCGGTTTTGGAATAATAACTGCTGACGGTCAATTGGAGCTGCAATGAAAATCCTTGTATTACACGGACCCAACCTCAACCTGCTTGGCACCCGCGAGCCAGAGGTGTATGGCTCGATGACGTTGACCGATATTGATGAAAAATTAAGGGAGCTGGGCAGTGACTTGGGAGTCGAAGTGACCCCCCTGCAATCGAATCATGAAGGCGCCTTGATCGATGCCCTGCACGATGCGCGGACGTGGGCGAATGGCGTGGTCTTCAACCCAGGCGGGTACACCCACACGTCGATCGCGCTGCGTGATGCCATCTCGGCGATTCAGATCCCCGTGATCGAAGTGCATCTCTCGAACGTGTATGCGCGTGAAGAGTTTCGGCACGTGTCGTATATTTCGGCGGTGTGTAAAGGCAAGATCACTGGTTTTGGGTGGCGGTCTTACACCTTGGGTTTGCGCGCGTTGGTGGACCTGCTCCAGACAAAGTAAAAGCTGCTTGTAGTGAAGCAGGCTGTGGTTGAGTTGGAAGCGGATCTTCATCCCGCAAGTAAGCATTAATGGCATGGGGGCGTCCAAGCAACATTATCAGACTGGAGAACAATGAGCGAAGCCAAGGTTTCAAAGTTCGGTCTGTGGCGTGAACGGATGCGGGGGATGGTTCCGTTCGCTTCGGGTGTGCTGGCAACACTGCTGGCCCTCATTCTGTATCAGTTTTTGTTCCCTGCCAATCAAGTAACGGAAAATGAAGTCAATGCGGCGATCGCCAATGCGATGGCTTCGGCCACGCCGCGCGCCGCCTATTCAACCGATGTTTACAAGATCATCCAACCGTCGCTGGTGATGATCCAGGCAGAGTTGAGCAACGGCGAAAAAAGTTTGGGGAGTGGCGTGATCGTGGATGGCGCTGCCGACATTCTAACCAGCCTGCATGTGGTGGACGGTGCGAAGACGATCAGGGTCTATTTTGCCGATGGCACACACTCAGATGCGACCGTCGCCTCGGCCCAACCCGAGTTGGATATTGCGGTCCTGCAAGCGTCGACTCCGCCCCAGCAGTTCGTGCCCGCCACGCTCGGCAACCCCGGCTCATTGCAGGTGGGTGATGAAGCGTATGTGGTGGGGCATCCCTTCGGGTTGTATGGCTCGATGAGCGCAGGCGTGATCTCGGGCTTTGACCGCACCTTCCAGCCCGACACCAGCAAGGTGGAATTGCAGGGGCTGATCCAGATCGATGCGGCAGTGAACCCGGGCAATTCGGGCGGTCCGTTGTTGAACCGGGCCGGGCATGTGGTGGGCATTGTGACCGGGCTGGTCAACCCAACCGATGAGAACTTCTTTGTGGGCATCGCCTTTGCGGTGCCGATCAATGTGGCGGCGGGCGGCGTGGATTTGCCGCCGTATTAATCCCGCCGGGAATTGCAACAATCGAGGAGATGATTCATGGCACAGACCAAAACAGCAGAGAACCGCACACCAATGGAAAAAGTTTTATACGAAGTCAAAAAGGTCATCGTTGGGCAGGACCATTTGCTCGAGCGCATGATCGTGGCCCTGCTCGCGCGCGGACACATCCTTGTGGAGGGGGTGCCCGGCCTGGCCAAGACCATGGCGATCAAGACCCTGGCTGAATCCATTGGCGGCGATTTCAAACGCATCCAGTTCACGCCAGATCTGGTGCCTGCCGACCTGGTCGGCACACGCATCTACAACCAGAAGACCGGCAAGTTCGATACATCGCTCGGACCGGTGTTCACGAACCTGCTGCTCGCCGATGAGATCAACCGCGCGCCCGCCAAGGTGCAAAGCGCCCTGCTCGAAGTGATGCAGGAAAAGCAGGTGACCATCGGGCGCGAAACGCACAAGGTACCCAGCCCGTTCCTGGTGCTGGCCACGCAGAACCCCATCGAGACCGAAGGGACGTATGCCCTGCCCGAAGCGCAGGTGGACCGCTTCATGCTCAAGGTGCTCATCGGTTACCCCACCAACACCGAAGAATTCGTCATCGTGGAGCGTATGACCGGCACGCTGCAAGCCGTGCAAAAGATCCTCACCACCGACCAATTGCTCGCCCTGCAAAAGGAAGCGGACAAGGTCTACGTGGACCCGGCGCTGATGGAATATGCCGTGCGTATGGTCAGCGCCACGCGCAACCCGCAGGAGGTGGGCCTGCCCGACCTGAAGAAATACATCACCTTTGGTGCCAGCCCGCGCGCTTCGATCAACCTGATCCTTACCGGGCGCGCCTTGGCCTTCGTGCGTGGACGCAACTACGCCCTGCCGCAGGATGTGCTCGATATGGCGCTGGACGTGATGCGGCATCGCATCGTGCTTTCGTATGAAGCCCTGTCAGATGGCGTCTCAGGTGACGACATCATCACGAAGATCCTGGAACGCATCCCCATCCCAGTGGTGCCACTGCATGAACACACCAACGTCCGCGCAAACGCCTGAGCGCATCCTGTTGCGGTTGGACTGGAACGTTGTCCGCCGCCTCGATGGCTTGCTGCAGGGCGATTACCGTTCGCTGTTCTACGGCTTTGGCGTGGATTTTGCCGACCTGCGCGAATACCAGCCACAGGACGATATTCGCTACATCGACTGGAACGTCACCGCGCGCATGGACACGCCCTATGTGCGGCAGTATCACGAAGACCGTGAAGTGACCGCCTGGTTCCTGCTCGATATGAGTCCCTCGGTGGATTTTGGCACCCTGCAGACCCAGGTCGAAAAACGCACCATGCTCATGGACTTTGTGGCGGTGCTGGCGCGCCTGCTCACGCGGCACGGCAACCGTGTCGGGGCGATGATGTTCGGGAGCAAGTTGCAGCATACGATCCCGGCGCGAGGCGGGCGGGTGCAGGTCCTGCGCATCGTCAACGATATGCTCAAACAGCCGCGCCTCTCCAAAGTGCCGACAACCAATCTCAAGACCTTTTTACAGGGCGCATTGAACTCGCTCAAGCGCCGCTCGCTGGTGTTCGTGATCTCCGATTTCATCAGCGAACCAGGCTGGGAAAAACCGCTCAGTTTGCTGGCGCAACATCATGAGGTGCTGGCGGTGCGGCTGTACGATCCGCGCGAACGCGACCTGCCCGACGTGGGCATGGTGGTGCTGGAAGATGCCGAAACCGGCGAGCAGGTGTTCGTGGATACGCACGATAAGAAGTTCCGCCAGCGCTTTGCCGAAGCCGCCCAGAAACGCGAAGCCGAACTAAGCGCCACCTTCAAGCGCACCGGCGTGGATGTGTTGCACATCTCGACTGAGGATGACCTTGTGCGGCAGATCGTCCGTTTTGCGAAGCGACGTGAGCAAGTGAGAAGATGAATTCAAAACGCTAACTACAGAGACATGGAATTTTCTCAGTGGTTCCGTGACTCCGTGGTCCAAAAAAATTTATGTCTTTTATCTGGTCGTCACTGCTGTATCTGTTGATCCTCGTCCCGCTGTTGATCTGGCTATATGTCCGGTCACAGCGCCAACGACGGGCTGTTGCCGCGCGGTACGGCAGCCTGGGCATTGTGCAGGCCCCGGATGCCAAAGCGAATCGGCGGCGACACATCCCGGCTGTGCTCTTCCTGCTGGGCATCACCGTGTTGCTGACCTCCGCCGCCCGTCCGCAGGCCGTGGTGAGCGTGCCCAAACTTGAAAGCACGGTCATCCTCACTTTCGATGTCTCAGGCAGCATGGCCGCCGACGACCTCAAGCCCACCCGCATGGAAGCCGCCAAAACCGCTGCCAGCACATTCGTGCAGGAACAGCCTTCCAACGTGGCCATTGGCGTGGTTGCGTTCAGCGATGGCGGCATCACTGTGCAAGCTCCCACCACCGACAAGACCCAAACCCTCGAGACCATTTACCGGCTGGTGCCTCGGCGCGGGACATCAATGGGCAACGGCATCCTGGTGGCGCTGAATACGATCGTGATCGCCGCCGGGGATGCACCCATCCTGAAATCCGCTGCGCCTCAAGCCCAGCCGGAGGCTGCTCCTGAAATACAAGGCTGGTACCCAGCCTCAGCCATTGTTCTGCTCAGCGATGGAGAGAACAACCAGGACCCCGACCCGCTGCTCATGGCTGACCTCGCCGCCGACCTGGGGGTGCGCATCTACACCATTGGCGTGGGCAAGCCCGAAGGCGCGATCATCAACATCGAAGGGTTTTCGATCATGTCACAGTTGGATGAGGGCATGTTGCAGGAGTTATCGCAGACCACCGGCGGACAGTACTACAACGCCGCCAATGAAGCCGACCTCCTGCGTGTGTATCGTGACTTGCAACCCAAGCTGGCCTTCAAGACCGAAGAGATCGAAGTGACAGCGCTCTTTGCGGGCGCGGGCTTTTTGATCTTCCTGCTTGCGGGCGCGTTATCGCTCCTGTGGTTTGGACGGGCGCCATGAACTTCCAGTGGTCATCCCTGCTCTATTTGCTGTTGCTGATCCCGCTTTTTATTGCGGCCTATGTGTGGATTCTGCGGCGACGCAGGCGCTATGCTGTGCGCTTCTCGAGTCTCTCGCTGGTGCGGGAGGCCATGGCGCATCAGGCGGCCTGGCGGCGGCATCTGCCGTTCGCTTTATTCCTGCTGGCGCTGACCAGTCTCATCATTGCATTGGCGCGCCCTTCGGCCACGTTGATGCTCCCCTCCAACCGCGCCACCATCATGCTGGCCATGGATGTCTCACGCAGCATGTGTTCCACAGATATTGCACCCAACCGGTTGGAAGCAGCCAAAGCGGCGGCCATGGCTTTTGTCGAGAGGCAGGAACGGGGGCGTGAGATCGGCATCGTCGCGTTTGCCGGGTTCGCAGAGTTGGTCCAGCCGCCGACGGAAGATCGCGGCCTGTTGGCGAATGCCATCCAAAACCTGACCACCGCCCGGCGTACTGCGATCGGCAGCGCCATTTTGCGCGCCCTCGATGCCATCTCTGAGATCGACCCGTCGGTGGCGCCGGGTGATACGGGCAACCTGCCCGAGGGGGCTGTGACGCCCGTGCCCGAGGGGGAGTATGTGCCGCATATCATCGTGCTGTTGACCGACGGTGCCAGCAACGCAGGGCCCAACCCCATCAGTGCGGCCATCCAGGCTGCAGACCGGGGCGTGCGGGTGTATACCATTGGTTTTGGGACGCGCAACAACACCTCGCCCATGAACTGCGGCGATGCCTTTCAAGAGTTTGATCAGTTCGGCGGGTTCGGCCCGCCCTTTGGAGGTGGCGGAGGTGGAGGCGGTTTCCGCCGCGAGATCGATGAAGAGACCCTGACTGCGATCGCCGAGATGACCGGCGGAAAATATTACGCCGCCACCAGCGCAGGGGAGTTGGATAACGTGTTCCAGAACCTGCCCACGTATTTGACGGTCACGCGTGAGACGGTGGAGGTCAGCGCCTTGTTCACGCTGTTGGCAGCCCTACTGGCCGTGCTGGCCATGGCGCTCTCGTTCAGACTGTATCCGTTGGGGTAAAACAAAAAGACACCAGCAAACCGGTGGTGTCTTTTTTATGGCTGGTCGTACAACGCTTACTGCTTTTCTTCGGTCCCCAATTCATCGCGAATGCTTTCGCTCCATTGAATACCCTCGCGCGCCAGATAATACGCGCCCAGTAATGTGACTGGGAGCCATAAAGCCACATGCAGGGTCAGTGTATATCCCGCCGCGGTGGCTTGCTCCACACCATAGGCGGTGAGTACGGCGATGCCGGGAGCATCAAAGGTGCCGATATAGCCCGGCGCCGAAGGGATGGTGGTGGCCAGGTTCACGATGCCATTCATCAGCATCAGTGCGAAGAACGAGACCGAGAAGTCGAAGGCATGCATGACGAACCAATATTTGCCGGTCTCGAGCAGCCAGATGATGACCGAGGTAAAAAACACCATCAACACATTGAACGGCGAACGCAGGGAGGCCAGCCCATCGAGAAACTTGTTCATGATGCTGATGATCCGTTCATGCAGGCGCTGTGGTGTGAGATGCATGATGAACCACAACCCAACTTTCGCCGTCCGCTGCGGGAACATGGCTGCCAGTAAAAAGACCACCAGCGCGCCCAGGAACACCCCGGTGCCGATCACAGCCACCTGCTGGATATTGCCGACAAAGCCCGAAGAGCCGGTCAGTTTTGCCAGTTCCGAAAGGTTCACGAATACGAAGGCCAGCATCACCACACCATCGAAGATGCGCTCCACGATGATGGTGGCCAGCGAAGCCGAGACCGCGACCCCTTCCTTGCGCTTGAGGATCACGGCACGCAGCACTTCGCCTGCGCGCGCAGGATAGATGTTATTGCCCATGTAGCCGATGGTGGTGATGGGAAACATGGTGCGAGTGGGGATGGGTTTGATGGGGCCGAGCAGGTAATGCCAGCGCCACGCCCGCACCCATACCCCAACGAAATACACACCAATACCGGGCAGCAACCAGATGTAATTGGCCTCTTTGACCGCGCCCCAGAACTCATCCAGTTTCAGGCCGCGTAACGCCAGCCAGATGAACAGGACGCTGATCAACACACCGAACCAGAATTGCCATTTTTTCATGGCCGCGATTGTATCATGGGCAGGCTGGCAGGCCGTATAATGGAAGCCATGCTCCCCGGCCAGCCCGCGCCCGATTTCGAACTGCCCGACCTCTACGGGCAGCTACAGCGTTTGAGCACGTTGCGCGGGCGCATTGTCATCGTCAATTTCTGGTCGTGTGAGTGCCCGCATTCCGAGCGTACCGACCGTTCGACGCTGGCCTGCCTGGTGCAGTGGGGCGCCGATGTGGAACTGCTGTCGATCGCGGCGAATCGGAACGAGTCCGCTGAAAGTGTGGCCGAGGCCGCTGGCGCCCGGCGCCTGCCGCGGGTATTGCTCGATGCGGAGCAGGTCGTCGCGAATCTGTATGATGCGGTGTGTACGCCGCACGTCTTCGTCGTGGATCGGGACGGCATCCTGCGCTATCGCGGGGCCGTGGATAATGTCACGTTTCGCCAGCGGACAGCGAGCCGCTTCTTTCTCGAAGAAGCGGTTGAAGCGCTGCTCGAGGGGCAACTCCCCCCGCTGACAGAGACTCCCGCTTACGGCTGCACGATTGTCCGTGAAATTTGATAGAATCCAACCGTGGCTATTGATACTCCCTCCCGGGTTGCGTTCCTGAAAAAGATCCATCTCTTCTATGGGCTGAAGGATGATGAGATCAAGGCGCTTGCTGAGGAATTGCATGAAGTGAATGTGCCCAAGGGTGGCCTCATCTTTGCACAGGATACCCGGCCCGATGGTTTTTACCTGATCTATGCCGGGACGGTGCGCATCACGCGCAGGGTGGAGAAGCGCGAAGTGCAGCTGGCTCAGTTCGTGAAGAACGACTACTTCGGTGAGATGGCGTTGGTGGCCAATCGCCGTCGTTCGGCCACCGCCACGGCCACCAGCGATACGCTCCTGCTCATGATCCCCAAGGCCGATTTTAGCCAGCTTTACAAGCGCGCCCCGCACATCCAAACCAACCTTGAGATCGCCGTGCATAGCCGTGTGCTGGCGCGCACGGTCAAGTTCAAGTGGCTGCGGCCTGATGAGGTCATCTATTTTGCGGCGCGCAAACATCCCCTGGTCCTGCTCGAAAAACTGGGCCTGCCGATCCTCACCTTGCTGGTGCCGGCCGGGTTCTTGTATGCGTGGGCAAACATCCTGAATTCGATCATTGTGCTGGCGGCGGCGGGGTTGTCGTTGCTGGCGATCCTGCTGTATATGCTCTGGCTGTGGGTCGATTGGGGCAATGATTACTACATCGTCACCAACCAACGCGTGGTGTGGCTCGAAAAGGTGGTGGGCATCTACGATAGCCGCCAGGAATCGCCGCTGGGCACCATCCTTTCAGTGGGCATCGAATCGAACCAGGCCGGCAAATATCTCGATTACGGCAATGTCATTATCCGCACCTTTGTGGGCAAGATCGTGTTTGCCAACGTCAGCCATCCCAATCATGCCGGGCGCATGGTGGAGGAGTATTGGAACCGCACCAAGGAACATGCGCAGGGCATCGAAAAAGAAGCCATGAAGAACGCCTTGCGCAAAAAACTCGGTCTGCCCCTCCCCAAAGTGGACCGTGGCTTTGGTGAACCGGCCCCACTGTCCAAGTCCAATTCGTCTGGCCCTACAGGGATGTTTGGTTCCCTGGCCACCCGCTGGCTCGGACCCAACCGCTTGAAGCTGCGTTATGAAGAAGGCGATAATGTCATTTATCGCAAACACTGGATCGTGCTGGTGCGCGATGGACTCATCCCCGTAGGTGCCACGGTGGCGACTTTGTTGTTGTTCATCGGGCGTATGGTGCAGTTGACCTTCCTGCCCGATTCCGCGCTGATCTCGCTGGCCAATGGTCTGCGCGTGGACCCGTGGGCGCTCATCTTCTTCACCGCCTTTCTCCCGGCGGTGGGCTGGTTCGGCTACCGGGTCATCGACTGGAGCAACGACAAATACGAAGTCACCAATGAGCAGATCATCGATATCGACCGCGAACCGTTCGGCACCGAGGTGCGCAATGCGGCGCCGCTGGAAGGCATCATGGGCACGCAGTATGAGCGTAAGGGCTTTCTCGGGTACATTTTCAATTTTGGTACGGTCCACATTACTGTGGGCGGCACCAAGATGGCCTTTGAAGACGTGATGGATCCCGCCACTGTGCAATCGGATATCGACCGCCGCCGTATGGCGCGCAACGCCAAAAAACGCGAATCGGAAATGAATGCCGAACGCGACCGCGTGGCCGAATGGCTGGCCGCATATCACAAAGCCGCCGACCAGCTCAAAGATGAAGAACGTCGCCAGCAACAGCAGAAAAAAGGATAAAATCAGCCTCCTTCATCCCATCGGGGATGAGCATCTCCAACAAGGTATGAAACCAGAATGACCCTCCGTACAATTGTCACCCTGCCCGACCCCGTCCTCAAACGCAAAGCCCGCGAAGTTACCACCTTCGACAAGAACCTCCACACCCTGCTCGATGACATGGTCGAAACCATGCGCGAAGCACCCGGCGTTGGTCTGGCCGCGCCACAGATCGGCCTCTCTGAACGCATCATCGTAGTGGAGTATTTTGAAAAGGAAGAACTCGAAGAAGTGGAAGATGCGCCTAAAAAAGTGTGGGCACTGATCAACCCTGAGATCGTCAAAGCCTCTGAAGAAATGCTCTTCGGTGCCGAGGGTTGTCTTTCGCTACCCGGCATCGTAGGTGAAGTGGAACGCCACGCCGAAGTACAGGTCAAGGCGCTGAACAAGCACGGCAAGCCGGTCAAGATCAAGGCCAAAGGCTGGCTGGCGCGCATCTTCCAGCACGAGATCGACCACCTCAACGGCATCATGTTTACCGAACGCGCCACCCGCCTCTGGAAGCCCAAACCCGAGACCGAGATCGAACCCGAGCAGGAAGTCTAACGGCCGCCTGAAACGCTCGATGAACATCCGCCGCCTGACTCCCGAAGACCTGCCCCGCCTCCGGGCATTCTGGGTCCAACACTGGGGCGGGGAGGTGATGGTCTCACGCGGCCGGGTCATCAGCCCGGAACAGCTTGAAGGCTTTGTAGTAGAAACAGCGGATGAGTGGCAGGCGCTGCTGACGTTCATTGTCACAGACCGCGAATTGGAAGTGACCTCTCTGGACAGCCTGCATGAAGGGCAGGGGTTCGGCTCCCAATTGCTTGAGCAGGTGCTGGCCACAGCCCGTGCCCGGGATTGCCATCGTGTTTGCCTCGTTACCACTAACGATAACCTGCACGCCCTCGGCTTTTACCAGCGCCGCGGTTTCGTGTTGGTCCAGATCCACCGCAATGCCCTGCAAGACGCCAGAAAACTCAAGCCTTCCATCCCGCTGATCGGCATGAACAACATTCCCCTGCGTGATGAGATCGAACTGGAATTCACACTGAAGCAGCCCGCCTAGCCCTTACGCATGTATCTCCGCCACCTCTCCCTCACCAACTTTCGCAGCTTCACCCGGCTGGACCTCGACCTCCCGCAACGGGTCGTGTTGCTCACGGGCGCCAACGCCCAGGGCAAGACCAGTGTGCTTGAAGCCATCTACTTCCTGGCGGCGTTCACCTCCTTTCAAACCAGCACAGACCGGCAGATCGTCAACTTTCACGAAGCGAAGAACTCGCTGGCCGTGGCGCGCCTGGTGGCCGATTACCAAAAGGCGCGCAGTAAACACCGTCTCGAAGTGCGGCTCATTCTCGAGCCCACCGGGGTCAACGGTCAGCGTTTGCGCAAGGAAGTGCTGCTCGATGGGGTGAAGAAACCCGTCAACGAGATCATCGGTCATTTCAATGCCGTGGTGTTCGTGCCGCAAATGGCGCAGATCATTGAAGGTGCGCCGGAAGACCGTCGCCGGTATTTGAACCTGGCACTGGCGCAATCCACCCCGGCTTATGCGCGGGTGCTGAGCGAGTATGCGCAGGCGCTCACACAGCGCAACGCCCTGCTCAAAGTGTTGGGCGAGCGCGGGGGGAACAGCGACCAGCTCGAAGTGTGGGATGAAGCGTTGACCCGTCTGGGGGCGCAGATCATTGTGTGGCGCATTGAAGCCGTCAAACAGATCGAACGTCTCGCGGCGCGCGTTCATCACGAGTTGACCCATGGTGCCGAGATCCTGCGTCTCGCCTACGAGCCCGCCTACGACCCGCTCCCCAAACCAACCGGACAACTGGGCTTGAAGATCGATACGGTCATTGACCGTTCGCAACTCGACCTGACCGATATCCAAGCTGGTTTCAAGGCCCGCCTGAGAGAATTGCGTGGCGAAGAGATCGCCCGCGGCGTCACTACCATTGGCCCACACCGCGATGACCTGCGTTTCCTGGCCAACAACATTGACCTTGGCGATTATGGCTCGCGCGGGCAGGTGCGCACTGCCTTGCTGGCGCTCAAGCTGGCCGAAGTGGATTGGATGAAAGAGCGCACCGGCGAGTGGCCTGTGATCCTGCTCGATGAGGTGATGGCCGAGCTCGATGCCCAACGCCGCGCCGACCTGTTAAAGTATGTTGGTGCCAGCGAGCAGGTCTTATTCACCACCACCGACCTGAGCTTGTTCACCCACGAATTTGCAGAGCAGGCCGAAGTGTGGAAGGTGGACAGTGGCCGAATCGAAAAGCAGGCCCGTTAACCCATGACCTTACCCAACCCATTTATCCAATCTGTTCTTGAAAAGGTCGATTCGCCGCACGTGCTGGGCGTGGCCATCGCTGGCAGTTATGCGCGCGGGCAGGAGGGCAAATACAGCGACGTGGATTTCGATATTTTCGTCACTGAGCTGCCTGAAAACCCTTATGACCGGTATACCCTGCGCTATTGGGACGATAAGCTCGTCAGCCTGAAATATGCCCTGTTCGATGATGAACATGCGGCCTTGTCGAATCCACGGCGGGCGATCTGGGCCGTGCCGGGTTTGAGCGGCATGCGTATTGTGCTCGATAAACATGGTCTGCTCGATGAACTGCAAAAAGCCGCACAACATTTTGACTTCTCGCTCCTGCAACGCCAGGCTGACGAATTTGCCGCCGAGGAGATCATGGGCTGCGCTGAAGAAGTGCACAAGATCCTGAGCGGGCTGGCCCGGAGCCATGAATCGACGGTGTTGTATGCCACGTGGGGGCTGGTAAAGAGTCTGCTCGAAGCCGTGGCGGTGCAGCGTGGCATTTTGATCGTCAGTGAGAATCGTTATTTCGAGTTGATCCAGAATGCGGTGGGGCGCGATACAAAATGGGTCAGCGCCTTCCGCACCGCCTGGGGTCTCGACTCCACTTCGTCTCAGTATCAATGGCGCGGGGCGGCGGCGTTGAAGTTGTACCGTCTGACGGCGGTGATGTTCGAGGGCTTGATCCCTGAAGTGCATCGTGAGGTGGTCCGGCGCACCCTGCGCCTGATCAAGGAGGCTGGTTACGAATGAACTTGAAACAACGTGCGCTCAAAGTCCATGAACGGCTGTTGGAGTTTTACGGCGAACCGGTGTGGCGCAATCCCCTGCCTGCCATCGACGAACTGGTCTCGACCATCCTTTCGCAGAACACCAACGACGTGAACCGCGACCGTGCCTTTGATGCGCTACGTGCCAAATTCCCCACCTGGGAGGCGGTGCGCGATGCCAAAGAAAAGGATGTGGTGGATGCCATTCGCCCGGCGGGGCTGGCCAATCAAAAAGGTCCGCGCATTCAGCAGGTGTTGAAAGCCATCACCGCCGAGCGGGGCAATTTGGATCTATCCTTTCTCAAGCAAATGTCGGTGGATGACGCCCGCAACTGGTTGACCAAATTCAACGGCGTGGGACCCAAGACCGCCGCCATCGTGCTGTGCTTCTCGCTGGATATGCCCGCCTTCCCCGTGGATACGCACGTCTACCGCGTGACCGGACGCATCGGGCTTCACCCTGAGTCGATGTCTGTCGAACAAGCCCACCCGCATCTCGAGGCGCTCTTCCCGCCCGAAACCTATTACGCCGGGCACTTGAACCTCATCCGTCT
>CAZJMZ010000073.1:0-12330 GCA_964547115.1 uncultured Anaerolinea sp.
CAGGAGCCACGTAGATCATGCCCTGCCACACCGAACGACTCTTGCCCTTGAGCGCCCCCTTGAACAAAAGGTCGCTGGTGCAGTGCGGAGCGAGATGGTTCTGCTGGGTATCATGGTCAAGGTGCTGGGTGCCGTCAGTGAAGTAAAAGCCCGACATGCGCCCCTGCGCACCTTCACCCGCGAGATCCAGTTCGGTAAAGTTCTTGGTCAGGCGCGAGCCAATGGCGCCGAAGATCCAATCGAGGTTGCCGCCCCGTTCAACACGGGCGCGTTCGTGGCTGAAATTCCAAACATGCTTGCCCCACGATTGCAACTCCACGAATTTGAGCGATGCACCTTGCATCACCTGGAGTTCGACAATACCTGCATGCATGGAGTTGGCACCCTTGAGGTCAGGCGAGGCCGCCTCATGCACATACGTCACCGAAGCGCCTTCTTCCACCAATACCAGAATATGCGAAACGTGGGCAATGTCGGTGCCGGGACCCCAGAGCACCGAATGCAACGGCTCATCCACGGTGACATTCCTCGGCACATACAGCACAACGCCGTTCTGTGCGAACGCACCGGCCAGCGCCGAGAACTTGCCTTCTTCCACATTGACGGTCTTGCCGAGCATTTTCGCCAGGAGTTCTGGGTGTTGTTGCTCAGCGGTCTTGAGATCGGTAAAGATGACACCCTTCTTCGCCAACTTCTCATCCAACTCGATCTTCGAACCACCAGGGACGAGCACGATCTGTCCGCCATGCTGGTCGGCGGTCAACGGGCGAAGAAGATCCTCGCGGACGGGAGGCAAATCGTTGAACGCGCCTTCAGCCGCGAATTTGAACTTGTCTGCGGGCAGGGTGTGGATGTCCGTACGGCGCCAGGCTTCGAGCGAGGTGTCGGGGAGCGCGTGCTTCTGGTAGGCCGACCAGGCCTGGTTGCGGTACGAAGCGACAGCGTCCTTGCCAGTGCGAATATCAGACTCGGCAAACGCAAATTCCTTCGCGGTGGAGACGGCCTGACGCGTCCTTGAAACAGTAACTTTTGGTTTTTCCTGCATGTATGTATCCGTTTAAAGGTTTACAGGTTGAACATTCCAACTTGTAAACGTGATAATTTGCTAACCGATGGATCCTTCCATCTGCAGCGCGATGAGACGGTTCATTTCGACCGCGTATTCCATCGGCAGTTCCTTGACAAGCGGTTCAATGAAGCCGGAAACAACCATGGTGGTGGCTTCCTCTTCGCTGAGGCCGCGAGACATGAGGTAGAAGAGTTGCTCCTCACCCACCTTGCTGACCGAGGCCTCATGACCGATGGTCACATCGTCTTCATCGATCTCGATGTAGGGATACGTGTCGGAGCGCGATTGCGGGTCGAGCAGCAGCGCATCGCACACCACATTGGATTTGACGCCCTTCGCGCCTTTATACACTTTGAGCAGACCGCGATACGAAGCGCGCCCGCCGGATTTGCTGATGGATTTGGACGTGATCTTGCTGGAAGTATTCGGCGCAAAGTGCACCATCTTCGAACCCGCATCCTGAATCTGACCTGTGCCTGCAAACGCCATCGAAAGCATTTCGCCGCGGGCACCCGGCTCCATCAAATAGCAAGATGGATACTTCATCGTGACCTTCGAGCCGATGTTGGCATCGACCCATTCATGCGTGCCATCAGCGAAGACCTTGGCGCGCTGGGTCACCAGGTTATACACATTGGTCGACCAGTTCTGAATGGTCGAATAGCGTGAGCGTGCGCCCTTCTTGACGATGATCTCGATCACACCCGAGTGGAACGAGTCGGTGGTGTATTGCGGCGCGGTACAACCTTCCACGTAATGCACAGAGGCACCTTCGTCCACAATAATGAGCGTCCGCTCGAACTGGCCGACATTCGCGGTGTTCAAGCGGAAGTAGGCCTGCAACGGCAAGTCCACTTTGACACCCTTCGGCACGTACACGAACGAGCCGCCCGACCACACAGCCGAGTTCAACGCCGCAAACTTGTTATCTTCGATCGGCACCACCGTCCCAAAATATTCACGGAACAGGTCGGGGTGTTTTCGCAGGCCATCTTCGATCGAAAGGAAGATGACGCCCTGCTTTTCGAGATGCTCCTGGATGGAGTGATACACCATCTCGGATTCATATTGCGCACCCAGCCCGGCTAAAAATTTGCGCTCAGCCTCAGGCACACCCAATTTATCGAACGTACGCTTAATATCATCGGGAACATCGTCCCAGGATTTTTCGCTTTTCTCGGTCGGCTTGACGTAGTAATAGATATTATCCAAGTCAAGCTCTTTGAGCTCAGGCCCCCAATTGGGCATGGGGCGTTTCAAGAAATGCTCGAGCGCCTTCAAGCGGAAGTCCAACATCCACTGCGGCTCGCCTTTCATCCTGGAGATCTGCTCCACGATCTCGCGGTCGAGGCCCTTGCGGGATTTGAACGCATAATTATCGTCGCGGTCATGGAAGCCGTACTTGTACTCACTTAAGCCTTCGAGAATTTTTGCATCGTCTGTCATGATTTTCTCCAATTACAGGATGAAGGACCGCTTCACGCCAACCTTCAGCCTGTCACCGTTAAATAAACTGTCCCTACGCTGAGACTTCTTCCTCGTGCTTCTCGCGCACCCAGTCATAACCGTGCTCTTCAAGATGCAGCGCCAGTTCAGGGCCGCCCGATTCGACGATGCGCCCACCAAACATAATGTGGACGAACTGCGGCTTGATGTAATTCAACAGGCGTTGATAATGGGTAATGACGAGCACGCCAAGTTCAGGTCCAGAAAGAGCGTTGACACCCTCTGCCACGATGCGGAGCGCATCGATATCCAGACCCGAGTCGGTCTCATCCAAAATGGCGATCTCGGGTTTAAGCGTGGCCATCTGCAGGATCTCGGCACGCTTCTTTTCACCGCCCGAGAAGCCGTCGTTGAGGTAACGACCCGCAAAGTTCTGGTCCATCTTGAGCATGGACATCTTCTCTTTCAGCAACTTGCGGAATTCGGGGATCGGAATGCCCTTGTCTTCGGGGTTCTCAGCGCGGCGACGGGCGTTGATGGCCGTGCGCAGAAAGTTGGCCACGGTCACGCCGGGAATGGCAACGGGGTATTGAAACGCGAGGAACATGCCCAGGCGGGAACGCTCATCCGGCTCAAGCTCAAGCACGTTCTGGCCTTTGAAAATGATCTCCCCTTCTGTCACGGTGTAATTGGGATGCCCCATCAATGTATATGCCAACGTGGACTTGCCGGTGCCGTTCGGCCCCATAATAGCGTGGACCTCTCCCGGGTTGATGGAGAGCGTCAGCCCTTTGAGAATTTCCTTATCCTCGATGCTGACATGCAGGTTCTTGATTTCGAGTTGCGACATGCGTGATTTGCTCCTAATGAATTAAGCCATTGCTGGCGTTTCTATCAAGTCGGCGGCATTATAGCAGGGTCAATGTGAAAAGTCAATATTTATGATATTTTTCTAGTATATTGACAATACTACCGTACATGTGTATACTCGCGGCCATGAAAAGCACGAAAGATCGCATCCTGCAAACTTTGTTACGCAAACCGAAGATCACCATCAACGAAATTGCCGAAGCGGTGGGTATCAATGCCATCTCGGTGCGGCACCACCTCTCCAACCTTGAAAAAGAGGGCCTGATCGCCGCCGAAGAGGAACGTCATGGCGTCGGGCGCCCCCGCCTGGTCTACTCACTGACCGAAGATGGGATGGAGCGCTTCCCCACGAAATATCTGCGCCTGACCACGCGTCTATTGGCGCAGATGAAAGAGACCCTGCCGGGTCCCGCCGTGGCGAAATTATTCAGCCAGGTGGCCGAGGAAATGGCGAACGAATACGCCGAACAAATGAAGGGCATGAGTATGGAAGCGCGCCTGGATTTCGTCAAAGACATGCTCGCCCAGGAAGGCTTCACCGTCGAATGGGAAAAAAGCGGCAAGGAATACCGCATCCACGAGATCTCGTGCCCGTATTATCAGATCGGCGTGGCCCACCCCGAAGTCTGCACCGTGGACCAAACCCTCATCTCAAAAATGCTCGCCCTGCCCGTGAATAAAGTACAATGCATTCTCAACGGCGGCGCCCACTGCACCTACGTGGTGCAACCGTTGAAGAATTAAATTCAGAGGATTTATATGACCGAAGAAACCATCAACGAAATTCAGTGGACCATTCACCAAACCCATCCTGAAATGGTCAAACCCGCACGCGAGAAACTCTCTGAAGTGGTTGACCCCGAGATCGGCATGCACATCATCCAACTCGGGCTGGTGCGCGACATCATCATCGAAGACAATGGCATTGCCCGCCTCAAGATGATCCTCACCACACCCTTCTGTCCCTACGGCCCTGCCATGATCGAAATGACCAAGGCCAAAGCGGTCGAAGGCCTCAACATGCCCGTCACCATCGAAATGGGCATGGATGTGTGGGACTTCTCGATGATGGAAGACCCCTCTGCACTTGACTGGGGCTTATACGCCTGATCGAGAACATCTCACTCGAGACCGGGTTATCGGACTTCCTCCGATAACCCGGTTTTTATTTACCAAACCTTAACCTTGCTTCCATTGACAAACCCCGCAGACTATTTAAAATTATTATAAAATATTGAACATCAAAAACAATAATCAAAAATTAAACATATGCCCCAATCGCCCACCCTGCCTGAAGTACAGTCCATTTCTTTGGCCACACTGAAGCTCCTGTCTCATCCATTGCGTGCCCGGCTGCTGGACTTGTTTGCTCACGCCCCGGCGACCGTTCAGGAATTGGCCGCTCAATTGAACATTCCAGTGACCCGCCTGTATTATCACATCCACAAACTGGAAACCAGCGGATTGATTCGCATCATCGACTCTCACCCCACGGGCGGCACGATCGAAAAGGTCTATGCCGCCTCGGCGCGCCAATTCATCGTGGACAGGGCAGAGTTCTCAGGCTCAAGCACAAAATCCCTGAAACATACAGAGGTATTGATCAACTTTGCACTGACAGAAACCGGAAAAGCCATTCGAAAAAGTGTCAAGGCGGAGGTGATCGATCTGCAACAGACCGCCCCTCACCCTCGGGCGCTGCAAATTCGCCGCGGAGGCGGAAAACTCTCCCAATCGCAGGCCCGCCAATTCTACCTACGGCTCGAAGCCCTGATCGAAGAATTTACCACCCAAGAAACCTCGGGGGGCCAACTTGCCGAATACATGTTGGCTTTTGCCTTCTTCCCGACAACGAAATTCTCCAAGGAATAATCAAATGACCGAAGAAACACAAAAACCAAACTGGAGAAAAATGATTGCGCCGTTGGGCACTGTCCTGCTGCTTGGCTTTCTCGGCTACCAGGCTGGGGGCTTTCTCGCCCGCAACACGGCAGACTTCCAATTCCCTGAAGGGATCAATGCTCTCGGCGCCATGCTGCTTGCGTTGACCGCGATCTACCTCGTCCTGCTTACCCACGAGCTTGGGCACTTGCTTGCAGGCAAACTTGCTGGCATGCGCCCCTTCCTGCTCATCACGGGTCCGTTCAAGATCATGGCCACCAAAAACAAATGGAGCATCGGGCTCAACACCAGCCTAAGCCTCGCCGGTGGCCTTGCCGCCTGTGCGCCTGTAAAAACAGACAATCTACGAAATGGTCTCCTGGTTATGATCGCGGGCGGCCCACTAACCAGCCTGCTGGGCAGCCTGCTGGGCTTGGGACTATACTTCAGCATGCCCGTCTCAACATGGAGCTTTTTCTTCTTTTTGTTTGGCGTCACCGCCGCTGGTATTTTTATCGTCACCATGATCCCCGCCAAAACATCAGGCTTCATGACCGATGGTGCACAGTTGCTCTCCCTGTTGCGCGGTGACCCGGAAGCTGAACAACGCGCTCTGCTGGTGGAACTGCAGGCCGAATCGATGAGCGGGGTGCGTCCACGGGATTACTCGCACGAGACCATCAACAGACTCTTGTCCACAAAAGGCAACCCTCTGATCGAAGCCTCCGCCGAAATGCTCGCCTACCTGCACTACCTTGACCGCAACGAGCTCGAACCAGCCGGGCGCTCACTAAACAACGCCATCGCCTATGAAAAAGACCTGCCGGAGGGCATCAAACAAGCCTTCTATCTAGAATATGCCTACTTTCAGGCCGCCCACCGGTCAGATGCCCCCACCGCGCGCTCATACCTTCACAAGAGCAACGGCGCCATTGCTGAACAACACAGCCGGCTGCGCAGCGAGGCCGCCGTGTTGTTTGCCGAAGGGCGTATTGCCGAAGCACGAGACAAAGCCAATCAGGCCATTAAACTTGCCGGCCACTCCTACGACAGCGGAAGCGCTGCTGCGGAAAAAGACTGGCTGAAGCGCATCATCGATCAACCAGCCTGAACTACAAACGGACTCTCAACATGCCACGACTATTTTTCACAACTCTGCTGCTGGCGACGTTGCTCGCCTCCTGCGCCCCACGCAGCCTGCCCGCTGCCCCCCAGCCTTCGATCCCGCTGGAAGATTGCGCACTCGTCTCACCGTTCGGCGATCAGGTGGACGCCCGGTGTGGCACACTCACCGTTCCTGAAAACCGCGCCGAGCCTGCCGGGCGGCAGATCGATCTATACATCGCTGTCGTCCCTGCCGTCAAACGCAACCCCGAACCCGACCCACTCTTCCTGCTGGCCGGCGGTCCAGGGCAATCAGCCATCGAGACCTTCCCGGCCATCGTATCATTCATGAGCCGCATCAACGCGGACCGCGACATCGTCCTCGTGGACCAGCGCGGCACAGGCAAGTCCAATCCGTTGCAATGCCTCAACCCGGAAGATGAATCACTGAGCGCCGAACAGGCGCTAGCTCAACTCAAAGACTGTCCCGCCAAACTCAGCACCACAGCCGACCTGCGCTTTTACACCACCGAAATCGCCATGGCCGACCTCGACGCAGTGCGCGCGGCATTGGGCTACGAAAGCATCAACCTCTACGGCGCCTCCTATGGAACGCGTGCCGCGCTCACTTATCTGCGCCTGTTCCCTGAACACGTCCGCACATTGACATTGGACGCCGTGGTGGACCCGGGTTTCATCATGTACCTGGATGCGGGGAGAGACGGCCAATCGTCGCTGGAGCAGTTCTTCGGTCGGTGTGAAGCGGACGAGGCGTGTGCGCGGGCGTTCCCGGAATTGCGAACCGAATTGAATGGCTTGCTCAGCCGGTTGGAGGCGCAGCCCGCCGAGGTCAGCATCCGGCACCCGCGCACCAACCAGCCACTCGACCTGACCGTGACCAGGCAGTTGGTGTTGAACATGATCTTCAGCACGCTCTACCTGCCCGAGTTGACCGCCACCTTGCCTGCATCGATTCACACCGCCTACGCCGAGGAAAATTACGCGCCGCTGGTGACGCAAGGCTTCATGGCCGACAGCGGGATCTACGACGGCATGTTCTACGCCGTGGCCTGCACCGAAGACGCGCCGCTGATCTCGGCCGAACAAGCCAGGCAGGCCAGTGCAGGCAGCGTGTTTGGCAACCTCACGGAGAATTTTGTGAGCGTTTGCGCAGCCTGGCCCAAGGGCGCGGTCTCAGCGGATTTTCGCCAGCCGGTTGTTTCAGATGTGCCGGCCCTGATCCTTTCGGGCGAAGCTGACCCCATCACCCCTCCGGTTCACGCCCAACAAGTGACTGACAGCCTGACGAATGAACTGCACCTCATCTATGCACACATGGGCCATGGCAATATTTCCAGCCGGTGTAGCATGAATATTTTGCGGGACTTTTTAGAAAGCGCTTCGGTGGCCGGACTTGATTCTTCCTGCGTGGCTGAAGTTGTTCCGCCGCCGTTCTTCGTCAATTTCAACGGGCCGCGCCCGTAAAAGGTTTTTTCATGATCCAGGTACATACGCTTTCCAAATCATTTGGCAAGGTCCATGCCGTACGGGATGTCTCGTTCACCGCAGCGGATGGGCAGATTACGGGTCTGCTGGGCCCGAACGGCGCCGGCAAAAGCACCACCCTGCGCATGTTGTACACCCTGCTAAAGCCTGATGGTGGCTCGGCTGCTGTAGATGGGTTCGATGTCCGCGTGGCGCCGCTTGAAGTGCAGAAGCGGATCGGGGTGTTGGCCGATGCGCGCGGCATCTATCCGCGCCTGACCAGCCGCGAGAACATCCGCTACTATGGGCGGCTGCACGGCCTGGAAGGGGCCGCACTCGAACAACACATCGAGTCCTTGTTGAGCCTGCTCGATATGCAAGCCATTGCCGACCGCCGCACGGAAGGGTTTTCCACCGGCGAAAAACTCAAAGTGGCCATCGCCCGCACGTTGGTGCACAATCCGAAGAACGTCCTGCTCGATGAACCCACCAACGGACTGGACGTGATGAGCACGCGAGCCATGCGCCAGTTCATTTCGCGCCTGCGTGAGGAAGGCAAGTGCGTGGTCTTCACCAGCCATATCATGCAGGAAGTGGCCGCACTTTGCGACCAGATCGTCATCATTTCCAAAGGTGTGGTCACGGCCAATGGCAGCCCGGCTGAACTCCGACGCCAGACCGGCCGTGAAAACCTGGAGGATGCCTTTGTGGCCGCCATTGGGTCAGAGGAGGGATTGGTATGATGCATCGGATTTGGGTGATCGTTCAAAAGGAATGGCTCGATAACCTGCGCGATTATCGCAGTTGGATGACCGGAGTGTTCTGGGCCTTGTTCGGTCCACTGATCCTCGGCGGGATGATCATGCTGCTGGGGCGGACCATCCGCGAGAGCGTGGAAGAAAAACTGATTTTGCCGGTAGCTGGCGCGGACTACGCGCCCAGCCTGATCGAGTTCATCGAACAGCAAAATGTCACCGTCGTCCCCGCCCCCGCCGACCCTCGGGCAGCTGTCATCGCCGGCGACATTAACGTAGCACTCGTAATTCCCACGGATTACGGCGACAAATTTTCTGAAGGCCGGACGGCAACCGTGCAATTGGTGCTGGATACCACGCGCCAGTCGGCACTTGCCGATATCCGCCGCACACAACTCATACTGGATGCCTACTCGGAATACATCAGTGTGATGCGACTCGGACTGCGTGGTATCAGCCCAGAAGTGGTGCAGGCTGTGCAAGTGGAAAAAGTGGATACGGCCACGCCGCAAAGCCAGGCCTTGATCTTCCTCTCCATGCTGCCGTACTTCATCATCTTCGCCATCTTCAACGGCGCTTCGCCCGTCATCACCGACTCGACCGCCGGGGAACGGGAACGCGGCTCGCTCGAACCCCTGCTGATCAACCCGCTGCCACGCGGCTGGGTCGCGCTCGGCAAAATGTTCTCGGCCATGCCGTTTGCCATCGCCAACCTGGTCGTGACACTGGCCGGCTTTGCTGCTATTTTTCAGATCCTGCCTGTGGAAGAACTACTTGGCATACAGATCGGTATGGACTTTGGCGCATTGGTGTCCGTCTTTCTACTATGCATCCCCATCGTCTTCCTGGCTTGCGCCATCCAGATCCTGATCGCTTCATTCGCCAAGACCACTAAAGAGGCTGGGACCTACCTGCCATTCATCGGCCTCATCCCCTCCCTGCCGGGGTTGGCACTGGCGTTTCTGCCGGTCAAACCGGCTTTATGGACCATGCTCATCCCCACCTTTGGCCAGCAAATCCTCATCAACCAGTTTCTGCGCGTCGAGCCGGTGCTGGTCATGAATATTCTGATCTCATCACTGGTCACGCTGGCGCTATCGGTTGTCATCACTTTCGTTGCCATCAAACTCTACGAGGGCGAGCGTATCATCACCGGGTGAACACCCTGGAATCAAAAAGAGCGGCCAGTTAGCCGCTCTTTTTGATTCATCACTCGCTCTTCTTCCAATGCATTGCGTTCGGTTGCTCGCCCTCCGCAAAGCCTGAAATGATGATCAAGGCATTCACCACGTTCTTCCCGGCGTTCTTCCATTTGTGCTTCAAATGCGCTGCAAACAACAGGTTGTCGCCCGGCGTGAGACGGAACGTCTCACGCTCCACCTGATATTCCAACTCCCCTCGCAAACAAAATACGAATTCATGCCCGCTATGTGCAATCGGATGCGGACCACTCGCCGCGCCACTTTCAAGCGTCAGCATGAACGGCTCCACCCGCCCATCGAACTGCTCTCCACCCAACGCCTCGAACACTCCCCGGGTGAACGAGATCCGTGTTCGCTCGTCAGAACGCAGAAATACCACCTGCTTCTTCTCGGCCTCCGCCCCAAAGAAGGATGTTATCGATACACCCAACGCATCGGCCAATTTGTACAACGTACTCACCGAAGGTGAGGTTTTTCCACGCTCGATCATGCTCAGCGCGTTCGCTGAAAGGCCGCTCTTGGTGGCCAGCGTCCGCATCGAGATATTGCGCGCCTCCCGCAACTCCTTGAGCCGGGCTCCCACATCCACCGAGGCAGCTTCTTTTTGAAACAGCACCATAACAACCTCCTAAAAATCAAAAGCAATACCTGCATTATACACAAACAATTTATGACATTAAACCCAAGTTAATATGACACCAAGCACTATTGTACATTTTGTCACAAATGTATGATGGAGATTGAAATATTCGTTCATGCGCATAAAGGCAGGCACCCGTGGTCACTCAATCTCTTCAACAGGAAATCTCGCAACTCGAAGCCGATTTTTGCTTCGCCCTCTCCGATCCCACCCGCATCCTCATGCTTTACGCCCTCAATGAAAAGCCCCTTAATGTAACTGAACTCACCAATGAGCTTGAAATTCCACAGCCCACCACCTCCCGCCATCTCAAAGTATTGCGGGAGCGCGGTCTCGTACACACGGTGCGCAACGGCACCACCATCACCTATCACCTCTCAGACACCCGCCTCATTCAGGCGCTTGACCTGCTCCGTTCGGTTATGCGTGACCGTATGACCGAACGCGCCAACCTTCTTGCTGAGGAACTATGACAAAATTCCGCATCCCACCCTGGACCTTGGGCCTGCTCGGCATCCTTCTGCTGACCCTTGTCCCCATCCTGTACTTCCTGCCCCGGGCCAACCAGCCTTCTTCCAATCCTGCAGATTACCTCCCCACCAAAGCCGTCCACGTAGACCACAAGGACATCATCAAAGGCGACTTCAAAACCGGGCAGGATGTCACCCGCGCCTGTCTGGAATGTCACGAAGACGCCGCATCACAAGTCATGGGCACCACCCACTGGACCTGGGAATCGAAAGAATTCAATGTCCCGTGGCGCGATGTGCCAGTGACCATCGGCAAGATCAACCAGATCAATAACTTCTGCATCGGCTCACAAGGCAACGAGAACAAGTGCATGGCCTGCCACGCCGGCTACGGCTGGGAAGAGGGCAAGGCCGAACAGCAGACCAAAGCCGAAAACGTGGACTGTCTCGCCTGCCATGCAGACACGGGTTTGTACGGCAAAGGTGCTTTCGGTAACCCTGCCGAAGGTATCAACTTGCTGGCAGCAGCCCAATCTGTGCGTGCGCCCACACGTGAAAACTGTGGCAAATGTCACTTTGACGGCGGCGGCGGCAATGGCGTCAAACACGGCGACCTCGACGAAAGCCTGTACTTCCCCAGCCAAAACGAAGACGTGCATATGGGGAGTGATCTCAACATGCAATGCACCGACTGTCACTGGACCAAAGATCACCAGATCCTTGGGCGCATGCTGGCCGACAACTACACCATCGACCCCAAAGAACAGGTCTCTTGCGAACAATGCCATGTGAACCAGCAGCATGCAGATGAACGCATCAACACGCATCTTTCTGCGGTTGCCTGCCAGACCTGTCACATTCCCGCCCTCGCCACCGAAGATCCCACCAAAGTATTTTGGGATTGGTCACAAGCCGGGCAGGAAGGGCGCGAAGACGACCACTTCACCTACCTCAAGATCAAAGGCGAATTCGTCTACGACAAGAACTTTGCCCCCACCTATCTATGGTTCAACGGCAATAATGAATACCGCTACCTCCTCGGCGACAAGATCAACCCGAACGAGGTCACCTACATCAACAAACCCGCCGGCAGCATCAACGACCCCAACGCCAAGATCTTCCCGTTCAAACTGCATATCGCCAAACAGCCCTATGACACAGTGAACAACTACCTGCTCCAGCCCATCACTGCCGGCAAGGGCGGCTTCTGGACCACCTTCGATTGGAACAGCGCCTTTGAACTCGCTGCGCCCATCACCGGCCTGGAATACAGCGGACAATACGGATTCACTGAAACCTATATGTACTGGGCCACCACCCACATGGTGCAACCGGCCGAAAACGCATTACAGTGCGAAGCCTGCCATGGCGAAAATGGCCGCCTTGATTGGCAAGGCCTCGGTTACCC
>CAZJMZ010000074.1:0-9007 GCA_964547115.1 uncultured Anaerolinea sp.
GGCTGACCAGCGCTTCTCCCTGTGCCGCGCCGGGGATGAACGGTTTGCCTTGTAGGGTTATTGCCATGCTGATTCATCCCTCACGATTCTGCCCGCCACAGCCGAGTCCACGCAATCTTGTAAACTGCCAAAGGTGATGCGCTTGCCAAGCAACCCTGGCGAGTAATAGGCGAATTTGGCCGAGTTGGTCATCAGGTATTGGACCTCCGCCGGCAGCATGGGGGAGGTCAGAATGCAGGTGTCCACGGTCAACTGCGCGCCGAAGGCTTGCAGCGTTTCGAGAAAGCCTGCCTGCTGCGCCAGCTGCGTCATCGCCCGGCTGGAGGTGACGAGAAACTTCACGCGTGGGTGTTTCTGTTTGCCCGCCACCAGCGGCGCCAGCGCTTTGAACTCTGCCAGCGAAAAATGCGGGCTGCCCAATACGATCAGGTCCAGCGAGTCGTTGTCGGTGTGGGTGAGCTCGCGGCGGGCCTGCCGCAACTCGTCCATCGTGATAATAAGCGTCTCTTCCGGTTGCTTCCCGTGGAAGGCCTCTTCCAGCGTCGGCGCTTCGGGCGTAACGCCCACCATGTGGAACATCGCCACCGCACCCGATGAAGCTCCCGCCGCGCACATCGCCTTGAGTTGGTCATCGTTGGGCGTCACCTGCATGCCCGCGATCACCGGGATGCGGTCAAGGGCCACCTTGCCCATGAAGTGCCCAAGCACCGGGTAAAAATCGTCACGGCGTTGCAGGTCTGCGGGCACATCCCGTAACTGCAAGAGCAGCCTTCCGGCGCGGTTCTCCGTGAGATGCAGGCCGATGGCGGGTGCCCGCCCGGTGATGGCGCAACACACGTCAAAGAGGTCGGGGTAGCGCTCGGTCCGTGCGCCAATGACCGAATTGGCGAACGAGATGGCATTCGATTCACCCCAGGCAATCTGTTGCCCGAACTTGGGTTTCAACTCGGTCTGGTAGGGCGCACACGTCCAGGTGGCGACGGTGCCCATGCTTTGATACGCCACCATCTGGCGATACGCCTGTTGCGCCCAACGGTTCGGCACGGCCCATTCCCGCCAGTGATGTTCGTCGAGCCCGCTGACGTTCAGCGTGGTGGGCACGGCCACTTTGGCTCCCAGGCCGGCCAGCCGTTCGGCAAATTCCAGCCCGGCATCGCCGATGTAGACGGTGCTATCGATGTGCGCGCCCGTAATATCGAGCAAAGCCTGCGCGCCCGAAACCTCAGCCATGCGCACCAGAATGGACATGGCCATTTTGGTCGCGGGTCCGTGGTCGCCGCGCAGCATGGCCTGGTCTTTATGGGTCAGTGTCAATGTCATGCTTCACGCCTCGCAGTAAGAAAGATGCCAACCAAAATTAACACACCGCCGCCAACCACAGCCAGTGACGGTGTTTCGCGCAAAATGAAATACGCCAGCACCGCCGCCCCAATGGGTTCAGAGAGTGTGGTCACCGCCACCATGGTGGCAGAGAGATGTTTCAATAACCAATTGAAAGTGCTATGCCCGATCAACTGCGGAATGGCCGCCAATAGCAGGATCCACAGATACGCAGAAGGGGAATAACCGAACGGGCTGAGCCCGCGGGCGAACATGAAAACGATCAGGGTCAACGCCGCAAAGCCATAGACCAGGAAAATATAGGGGATGAGTGTCATTTTGGCGCGCAGTTTGCGCCCGATCAGCAAATAACCCGAAACCGCCAGCGCCCCGCACAGCGCCAGAAAATTACCCCACATCGCACGCCCTTGCAGCACCTGTCCCAGCTCAGGGCATTGCAATCCGTTCTGGATGACGCACGCATCAGCCAACCCGATCACTGTCCCGCCGACCAAAGCCAGCGCCAAGCCGACAACGGCCACGCGCGTGAGTCGCTCATGGAGCAGGAACGGTGAAAGCACCGCCACCCATAACGGATTGGTCGAAACGAACACCACCGAACTGGCGATGGAGGTGTACTCCAGCGAAGAGATCCACGTGGCAAAGTGGATCGCGAGAAAAAAGCCCGCCGCACTGCCGAGTACCAAGTCGGCGCGGGAGAGGGAGGTCAATTCGGTGCGGTGGCGGGTGAGGGCGATGGGTGTCAGTGCCAGTGCGGCGAGGGTCAAGCGCAGGGCGGCGATCACCAGCGAGGGTGCACCTGCCTGTTGCGCGGAGCGGATAAAGATCGAAGCGGTGGAAATGGCCAGGATGGCAATGAGCAGCACAAAGGGAAGCAGGAAGCGGGCGCGGTTGTCGCTCATCCGCTGAATTCTAATCGAATCCCGCGCGTCCGAATATTTTTCTTGACACGCTCCCTCTACGGGGCTACAATTTTCGGGCATTTCCACTTAAAACTTTCCCAACTCATAAGGAGAAGATCATGGCTTTTGAATTACCCAAGCTCGGTTATGCCTACGATGCGCTGGAACCGCACATCGATGCGCGCACGATGGAGATCCATCACACCAAACATCACCAGACCTATATCACCAACTTGAACGGTGCTGTCGATAAGACCCCCGAACTTGCGGGCAAATCGCTGGTGGAACTGGTCAGCGACCTGAACGCCGTGCCCGAAGCGGTGCGCGGTGTGGTGCGCAATCATGGCGGCGGCACGATTAATCACAACCTGTTCTGGGAAGTGATGGGGCCGAAAGCTGGTGGCGCGCCCACCGGTGAACTGGCCAAGGCCATCGATGCGTCGTTCAATTCGTTCGATGCCTTCAAGGACGAATTCACCAAGGCTGCCATTGGGCGCTTTGGTTCGGGCTGGGCGTGGCTGGTGAAGAAGGGCAGCGGCCTGGCTGTGGTTTCGACCGCCAACCAGGATACCCCGTTCTCCGACGGCCAGACGCCCATCCTCGGCCTTGATGTGTGGGAACATGCCTACTATTTGAACTATCAGAACCGCCGCGCCGATTATGTGACGGCCTTCTGGAACGTCATCAACTGGGACGCTGTGGCTGAAAAATACAAATAAATGTCACTTTCCCGTTCGCGGGAAACGTGTATAATCGACCCATCGCTTAACCCATATCCCACAAGGAGATGTACCCATGACTCACATCGTTACCAGTTTGTGCATTCGCGACCGCGGCTGTATCGACGTTTGCCCCGTCGAGTGTATGGTGCCCGGCAACCCCGTCAATGAATTTCCCTGGATCTACATCGATCCCGATACCTGCATTGACTGCGGCGCCTGCGTGCCCGAGTGCCCGTATGCCGCCATCTTCCCTGAAGATGAAGTCCCTGCTGCCTACACCGCCAAGGGCGGCGAATGGATCAGCAAGGTTGGCATCGCCGGTCACTACGAAGGCACCAACCATCACGGCAAGGCGGTCGTGCTCGAAACCGCCCGTCAGCTCGCAGCCGGCGAAGTGGTGGACCTCACCCCCGACATCCAGCCCAACTACGAATTCTTCAAGAGCGGCCCCGGCTACTCCTCGAAGGATGCCGATCAGGGCGTGTAATTTCTCCTGAACAAAAAGAGCCAGGCACAAGCCTGGCTCTTTTGATTCTATGACCTTGCTAGGGGTTCATGGCATCCACGAGCAACTCGCGGCCAATGCGCTGCGCCAGCCGTGGATTGTTCTCCTCCAGTACCACCACCAGCGCCAACGGCGCGCCCTGCCAGTTGGGCGGCGTGCCGCCGATCAGCCAAGTCACCGATTGGTCGCCGTCCCGGGCTTGCGCCATATGTTGCCAGAACGTTTTGCCCTCGATCAAATAGGACTGCGCCGCCTCATCCGCAGCCGGAGCTTGCACTGCTTCGAACGGCACACCCTGCGCCGGGAGCGACACCCAGCCCTCGGTGGTTGTGTTGACCCCCATAGCCAGGCGCGGCGCGGGAATCGTGCCGTGATTGGCCAGCGCTGAAGCCGCCAGCGCCAGTTGCAAGGGTGAAAGTCGCAGCGTGCCGTCCGATTCGGTGGGTGGGACGGGGGCCACCGGCAGTTCGATCAACGGGGCGAGGTCCAAGCCGAAGCTTTGTGCGATATCTTTCCCTGTGCCGGCGAGCGCTTCAATGAACGGTTCAAGGATCGCGCCGGGGACGTACTGTCCCTGCGTGGCGCGGTTGAGCAGAGGCTTGCCAGGGTCGCTTTGCAACTTTGCGCCAGTCTCTTGTAAATGGTTGGGGTTAAAAGTGGGGTGAGAGGCCATCACCAGGATCTCACCGCTTTGGGCGTTCATCAAGATCACGGCACCGCTATGTCCTAACAGCATTTCATCGGCGCGGAATTGCAGGTACAGGTCGATGCTGAGACGGATATCGAGCCCATGCGGGTCTGTGCCGTAAAGCAAGTTGCTCCATACCACCTGACCAACCGGGTTGCCGCGCACGCCGCGCAGATATTCATCGAGTATGGCCTCCAGCCCTGCCTGCCCGTAGACCGGGTCCGTGTAACCGGTGATGGGGGCCAGGTCCACGTAGTTGTAATTGCGGGCATACGAGCCGATCTCGCCGCGGTTGTCATTGATGGGGTTGTTGGAACGGTCCAGCAGCAAGCCGCGCGGTACGAAGCGTTGTTCGATGAGGTGGCGGCGGTTGTCTGTGCGGGTGAGCAGGTCTGGGCCGCGCACCACCGACCACCAACCCGTCACCAGCGCCGAGGCGAACAGTCCCAGCCCGAGCAGTGCGCCAAGGACGAGATAGGGTTGGGGCACAGGGAGGGGAGCGGGCTCATCGTCCATGTGGTTGCTGATGTGGATGAGGATGAGCAGGGCGATGAACGAAGTCACCAGCGAGGAGCCGCCATACGACATGAATGGCAGGGTCACACCGGTAAGCGGCAGGAGGCGGATGTTGCCGCCGATAATGAGGATGGATTGCAGGCCAAAGTACGCCGTGATGCCTGCTGCCAGGAAACGGCGGAACAGGTCGGTGGCGTGGAGGGCGATGCGCAGGCCTCGGGCGATGATGAGGCCTAGGAGGGCGAGCAGGCCGAGGGTCCCGATGAGACCGTTTTCTTCCGCGATGGCGGCGTAGATAAAGTCTGAGATCGCCACAGGGATGAGGCCCGGGCTGCCGAGTCCGAGTCCGGTGCCGGGGAGCCCGCCGTTGGCGATGGCGATGAGCGCCTGGATCACCTGATAGGAGTTACCGGCCGGGTCGTGCCAGGGGTTGAGCCACAAGTCCATGCGCGCGCGGATGATGCCAACCGTAGCATAGCCCAGCAGACTGATCATGATCAATACGAGGACTGAGAGCAACAGGATACGTTTACGTGTGATGACGAGGTAGACGAGCAGGACGTAGAGCGCGGTGAAAATGGCGGCGGTCCCGAGATCCCTTTGGACGATGAGCAGCATGATGACGAAGCCGCTTAGGATGATGGTGGGATATAGGATGTGTATAAGGCGCAGGCGGGCAGGGAGGCGGTCGGCAAAGTAGGCGGAGAGGAAGACGACCAGCAATAGCTTGAGAGGCTCAGAGGGCTGCAGGTACAGGTCGCCATACCCGAGCCATAATCGCGGCCCGTTGCCAAGCGGGTTGACTCCGAACAGGACGGTGAGCATGGCTAGCAACAGTCCGCCTGAAAGCAGGGTGTATTTGTACCGGCTTAGGAATTGCAAGGAAGGCAGGCGCGTACCGAGTGAAAAAATTCCGAGACCTACGGCCAGCCACAACGTCTGTCGCGCGCCAAAGACCGGGTCGAGCCGCCAGATGGTGAGCGCGCCCCAGCCACTTAGTAATGCCGCAGCGGGCAGGAGATATGGGTCGGCATCGGGGAGTTTGCGGAAGGTATCATGATGTGCCCGGGCGGCCATTAAAGCCCACACCCCCAAAACCACCCAATGTGACCAGCGATAGTCAACATCCCAACTGCGCAGGCGCACAGCAGGTGACAAGGTCAGAATGAGGGCTTGCAGGGTGAGGAATGCGGCCGCCAGGATCAATAAGCGACGCTGCAGGATGCGGTTCATGGCTGTTGGGCGTCATCCAGGTCGCCGAGCGCGGCTTCCATTCTGACTGTAAGGACCACATTGCCGCACCGGAACTGGTCGCCTGGGATTAGCACCGTGGGCACGGTCACTTTGCTGTTCCCCATGAAAATGCCGTTGGTGGAATCGAGGTCTTCGAGCCACCACTGGGAATGGTGAAACGAGACGCGGGCATGATGCGCGGAGATGGCATCATCCATGATGGGCAGATCGCAATTGGGGTCACGGCCAATGGTGATCTCGGTCTGAAAGAATTGGTGTTTATGCTCGCGCCCATGCGCGGCCTGCACAGAAAACAAAATGCCCGGCTTTTTGCGCGAGGCGAGAAATTCCCCTTGAAGTTTGAGTTCCTGCCAGAGTGTGAGCAGCGACCAGCCGAGGAAGGCATAGAGTGCCAGCGCCAGTGCCACGCGCAGGACCAGCACCAGAGCTGCGGTCATTCCTTCTTTTTGTCTTCCATCCCCAGTTTGCCGGTCTTGATGTCCACGGTGTTATTGTCCATGGTGGCGGTGGGGCGGTCACTGGAGCCGGGGTCGCCTAGAGGGGCGGTTTCGATGAGATCGGGGCGGACGGGTGGGTTATCCTGCCCGAAGATGAGTGCCACGCCTGCCAGCGAGATGACGTCGCCGGGGTAGAGCACGGTCTGGCTGGTGCGTTGTCCATTCACAAATGTGCCACCGGTGGAGTTGAGGTCGAAGAGCACGAAGCGGCCTTTGATGGCGCGCAACTGGGCATGGTTGCGCGAGATGCGCGGATCATCGATGACAATATGATTTTCGAGCCGCCGTCCGATATTCACCACGGCTTCCTTCAGCGGGTGGACTTTGACACCCTCGATGATCAGAAACGCATTCTCGGGAATGGTATCGTTGGATTCGGGGTCGGGGTTTGGGTTGGTTGCCATGCCTTGAGTTTCCTCCACCGGGACCAGTTTGTGTGATGCAACCACACTGACTTCATCCCTGGAAAACGTTGTGTCGGTTGTGATGGTGATCGTTGGCGCGCTTTCGAATTTCAAACCCGCTTCGCGACTGGCAGTGACGACGATGCTTTTCAGTGCTTCCACGATCCGGGTATTTTGCCAGTGCGGGGCGGCTTCGGCGGCTACGATCAGGGTGTACACGTTGGGAGCAAAAGCACCCTGTCCCTTTTGCCCACTGATGGTTTGCCTGACCGCGGTGGCGAGTTTTTGGATAAGGCGTTCTTCAGGACGAAGGCCCGGCAGAAGACCGATCAATTCACTTTCGATGAGAGCCTGAATTTTTGCTTCCAGTCGATCCAAAGAATTCATTCGTACCCGTTTCAGTGCGTGCAGGTTGATGGAATTATAGAGGGGAGAGGTGAAAACTGCAAGCATAATCCGCTTGCAATATCAGAATCGGACTCGATGCGCATTACAGGAGTTGCTTGCAGTTGGGGCAGGTCGTTTCGTTCGTGGTGACCACGAAGCCACAGTTACGGCAGGTGGTCGGTTGGGCATTGCCCAGCGGTGCGCCGCATGCCACGCAGGCGCCTTCCCCGACCGGGTTGGCCGTGAGGCAGTATCCACAAGTGACCCGCCGCAGGCGTTCGGAGAGTTCGCGTGAAGCGCCGGCCGTCTTGATCGCGCGGTCGATCACCTGCCAGACCTTGTCGCTGAGTTGCAGATTTTCAATGTCCTGCGCGAGGTCGTCGAGCCGACCCAGCAGGTTGAACGGATTGCGGAATGCCGCCAGCGCCGTCTGGCCGAGGCTGGCCGCCACACCAAACCAATTCTGCTGGCCCAGTTCAACCATGACTCCTTCGCCGGTGGATTGAATGGAAACCGTAAGCGCGGTCTGTCCGCCCGATTGAGCGCCCATGCGCGTGGCAATCTGCACCGCCATTTTGTTGGCCTGGCCGATGACTTGCGCATGCAGGTTGCCGCGATTGAATTCAGCCATGAGGGCTTGGGCGATGTCGTTGGGTTTGATCTCGCCGTGGAAAATTCGTCTGTCCATGTTTTCGATTATAATCTGTTTATCTACGGCGACTGAAGGTCGTCGTGTTGTTTGAATCATGAATCTATACGAGATGAAACGATTTTGGTTTAAAGTCTGGTTGGGGGTTTTGGCAGGAGCAGGCTTGGGCGTGTTCATGCTCCCGGGCGTGAGACAGGTTCAAGCGTATCAGGGTACGTCTGGTCCCATCATCACCGTCACATACACTGACCCGATCAACGTGCGCGGCGGCCCGAGCACGGTCTATTATCCAATTGTGGGACGTTTGTTCCCCGGCGACACTGCGATCGCACTGGGTGTTTCACCCGGGCGCGAGTGGGTGCAGATCGAATATCCCGGCGCGCCTAACAACACGGGTTGGGTGTATGCCATTTATGTGACTGTAAGCGGTGGTGAGTTGTTGGTGGTGGAAGCGCCCGCGACTCCCACGCCCGAGGTGACTGCCACTCTCGACCCAACGCTGGCCGCTGCCTTTAGCTTTGAGCCGACGCCCACGCGCATGTCCACGTTTACGCCGCCGCCGCCGTTGGTGGTTCCGCAATTCACTGAGCAAGCCCCTGTAACCCGGTCTGCGATTGCGCCGGGCCTGGTTGCGTTGATCCTGGCGGCCATGGGCGGTGTCGGCTTGCTGATTTCCTTCTTTGTTCGAAAATGAATCTCTCATCCCTTAAACGAATGTTGCCGCTGGTCCTGTTAATGGGATGTTTGCTGGGGCTGGGTGTGTTGAGGCCGGGTGTCGATGCGCATGCCCAGCAGCCAACCGGCTCGATCCCCACCGTCACGGGCACGCCTTCTGGTCCCACTGTGCGTGTGGACCCCAGCATTCCACAAATTCGGGTATGGGCAGGCCCAAGCTCGCTGGGGGAGTATCCGGCCATTGGCATTCTGCTGGCCAACGAGACGGCCCCTGCTCTTGGCCGTGCCCAGGGGCGGTCTGAGTGGATTCAAATCGCCTACCCAGGTGTGCCAGGGGCGGTGGGTTGGGTCTTTGCGCGCTATGTGAGTTTCGTTTCATTGAGCGCGGATCTGCCCGTGATCGAAGCGCCGGCCACCTCAACCCCACAATCGACGCCGACCCTCGACCCGACTCTGGTGGCGGTCTT
>CAZJMZ010000074.1:9107-12272 GCA_964547115.1 uncultured Anaerolinea sp.
CGCGGCAGGTAGGTTTCTGTCAACAAAAAAAGACCGGCACAAGCCGGTCTTTTTTTGTTGATCCTTCGATTGGGTTAGTTCTTGCACGAGCAGGAGCCGCCGCAGCCGCAACCGCCTTCGCCGTGTTCGTGGCCTTTGGCCATCGGGCTATCCACAGCGAAACCGGCACCGCGCACCGGGTCGTTGACGAAGTCAATGTGTGCGCCGCGGAGATAGTCAATGGACACTTCGTCCACCACCACTTTGACACCGTCTACATCGAGGGTGGTGTCCACATCGCGGAAGTTGTTATCCAGCGCCATGCCGAAGTTCACTCCGCAACAGCCGCCGCCCGCCACGTACACGCGCAGGGCGTATCCGTCGAGCTTGCGCTCGGTGAGGATGTTCTTGATCGCATCAGAAGCCGCCGTTGAAAGAGTGAGCATGGGGGTGGTGGTCTCTGTAACTAGTTTTGTATCGAGTTCTTGAAGCATGGTGCCTCCTAATTAGTAGTGTAAGTAGGTGGATATTATCAAAATCAGGGCGGGCTGTCAACATAAAAATCAAAGCCTGTAACGGAATGTAACCAGATTCGGACGCTTTTTCTTGACACTTCCCTCTTGCAACTGTAAAATCCTCCTGCAAACCGGGCGCAAGCCTACATCTTTCAATTCCTGAGGAGGAATCACCGTACATGTTTACAATGGGACTTTCCAGTTTGGAACAGATTGCGATCTGGGCCGTGTTTGGGGTGGCATGGCTGGGGCTGGCATACGCATTGTTTCTGCGTTCCCAAATCCTGCGCGAAGATAAAGGCACCGAGAAAATGCAGGAAGTGTGGGGTGCGATCAAGGATGGAGCGAATGCTTATTTAGGCAAGCAGTTACGCTCCATTCTTCCTTTAATCGTCATCTTGACGATTGCTTTGTTCTTGTCGGTTTACGTTGTGCCACCTTCGCCCGAGGCGCTTGAGCGTTTTGCGGGCATGGGTGATGATCAGGTGAAATTGATTATCGGCATTGCCCGCGCGATTGCGTTCGTGATGGGGGCAGGTTTCTCGCTGACCGTTGGTCAGATTGGCATGCGCATGGCAGTCGAGGGCAACGTGCGTGTAGCAGCAGCTTCCAAGAAGTCGTTCGGCGATGCCTTACGGGTTGCTTATCGCGCCGGTACCATCACAGGCATGTTGACAGATGGCCTGGGCCTGCTGGGCGGAACGATCATCTTCATCATTCTCGGCATTGCCGCGCCCGATGCGTTGCTTGGGTTTGGTTTCGGCGGTACGCTGTTGGCGCTGTTCATGCGCGTGGGCGGCGGTATCTTTACTAAGGCGGCAGACGTCGGCGCTGACCTGGTCGGTAAGGTGGAAGCAGGCATCCCGGAGGATGATCCGCGCAACCCGGCGGTGGTCGCTGACTTGGTGGGGGATAACGTCGGCGATTGTGCAGGCATGGCGGCAGACATCTTCGAATCCTATGAAGTAACGATGGTTTCGGGCTTGATCCTTGGTCTGGCACTCTGGCACACCACCGGCCAACTGGAATGGATCATCTTTCCGTTGATCGTGCGCGGTATCGGTGTGTTGTCATCGATCGTCGGCACGTACTTTGTGAGCGGCGGCGAAACCGGCAAGGCTTCTGATGCCATGGATGCGATCTTCCGCGGCTTCCTCACCTCGGCGCTGATCTCGGCTGCGATGTTCTTCATCGCAGGCTTTCTCTATTTGAATACACCCGCCATGAACGAGTGGGGCGGTTGGTGGCGTATGCCGATGGCGGTGGGTGTAGGCGTTTTGCTCGCGATCTTGATTGACCGCTTGACGGAATATTTCACGGGGACGCACGCCGCGCCAGTGAACGATATTAAGAAGGCCGCGGATACAGGCCCGGCTACGTTGATTTTGAACGGTATTTCAGTTGGTTTCGAATCCTCGGTGTGGTCGGTGTTGGTGATCGCCTTGACGATCATTGCTTCGATCGGGATCTTCGGCACGATCGATAACCCGACCCTGACCGCTGTCCAGAGTGCAACGTTCGTGCTGTATGGCGTGGCGATGACGGGCATCGGTATGTTGACCCTGACCGGCAACAATGTGGCGATGGACTCGTTCGGCCCGATCGCTGATAATGCCAATGGCATCGGCGAGATGTCGTGGTCTGGTAAGACCGATAAGGCTACAAAGGATGCCCAGCAGATTATGGCTGACTTGGATGCGGTGGGTAACACCACCAAGGCCATTACCAAGGGTGTCGCCATTGGCTCGGCTGTGATTGCGGCGGTTTCCCTATTCGGCTCCTTCCTTGTAGATGTTTCGCGCGCGCAGGGCAGTTTGGGTATTGCGCTTGAAGAACAGATTCAGGCGATCGGCATCCGCGTGGATGTGCCGCAAATTTTCGTGGGTGTACTGATCGGCGGCGCACTCCCGTGGTTGTTCTCGTCGTTCGCGATCCAGGCTGTGAGTCGTGCGGCTTCGTTGATCGTTTTGGAAGTCCGCCGTCAGTTCAAGCTCGGCGTACTCGAAGGCAAAGTGAAGCCCGATTATGCCCAGGCAGTTTCCATTTCCACCACTGCCGCGCAGAAGGAATTGGTCTCGCTGGCATTGCTCGGTGTGGTGACTCCGATCGTGGTGGGCCTGGCGCTGGGCGTGGAAGCTCTCGGTGGCTTCCTGGCAGGCATCATCGTTTCGGGTCAGTTGCTGGCGGTGTTCCTCAATAATTCCGGCGGCGCCTGGGATAACGCCAAGAAGTTGATCGAAGACGAACCGAAAGATCCCGCCAATAACACAGGCAAGGGGTCGGAGCGTCACAAGGCTGGTGTGGTGGGTGATACGGTCGGCGATCCGTTCAAGGATACGGCTGGCCCCGCCCTCAACCCGATGATCAAGGTCGTGAACCTGGTTTCAGTGATCATTGCGCCGATCGTTGTGCAATACAAGGCCCCGGGTCTTCCGGTGGGCGCTCAGGTTGGCGTGTGGGTCGTTGCGGCGCTTCTGCTCGGTGTGTTGGGCTGGGCGGTGATGCGCTCCAAGGCGCCTGCTGAGAATATGGCGGCTAACGTGGGTGGGGCACCGGTGGCGGCAGTGGTCAGTGATGCTCCCAAGAAGCCTGCGGTGAAAAAGAGTGCAGGGAAGAGCAAGAAGAAGTAAGATCAAGAAAAGAGGGCCTGTCAAACGACAGGCCCTCTTTT
>CAZJMZ010000075.1:0-12151 GCA_964547115.1 uncultured Anaerolinea sp.
GCGCAAAGGCATAGCCGCCGAACACGGATGTCACCAATTGGCCAAGCACTACGAGTATGGTGACGAGCGCAGTGTTGGTGAGTGCGCGCGCCATGTTGTTCAACTCGATGACCTCACGATAGTTCTCAGGATGCCAGCTCACGTTCTCGACCGGCTCACTGAGACGCACATTGCGATAGACCTTGTCTCCGGGATTTTGCGGATCGATGAACTCGCCGACGGTGGTCTGGCTGACGAGGATCATGGGAATCACCTGACCATTCACATCCACATCGAAGAGCTTTTGCTCTTCGCCGTTCACCGTCACTTTTTGCGGGTTCAATGCGCCGCCGGTGGGCTTCACGTCGGTGAGGTTGCGCTCGACGGTCTGGTCCAGTTTATCGGGCGGGGCATAGGTGCCGACCTTGATGTTGCTTTTCGAGAGGGCGTATTCCTTTTGCTGGCCGTCCACTTCCAGGTTGTAGAGCGGGAGCGGGTCTTTGTACCCGTCCACTGTGACCAAGACCGATTCGCGCGGCAACATGCGCGGCGGGTAGCGGAAGGTATCGGCGGGAATCTTGAAGGAGGTGCTGAGCATGTACAGAAACGGGAAGATCATGACCAGCGCGAAGAAGGTGAGCAGAAAGTAGACCACAAAGTTGCCCAGCCAGCGGCGCAGTTTATAGGATTGCGTATTCATGTTCATGGGTTCGCCTCCTAACTTTCGTAGATGCTGGATTGGCGCTGGCGCTGGAACTGCACGAGCGTCAGGCCAAAGATGACGATGAACAACACCCAGGCGATGGCAGAGGCGTAGCCCTGCTGGAAGTTCTGGAAGCCGGAGCGGTACAGGTAATAGACCAGCGTGATGGTGGAATTGTTCGGTCCCTCGGGCGGGTTCATGAGGATGAAGACCTGCTCGAAAACCTGCATGGCCTGGATGGTGGTGGTGGAAACCACGTAGAAGGTTGTAGGCGCGAGCATGGGGAGCGTGATGCCCCAGAACTTATCCCAGGGCCCGGCACCATCCACGGTGGCGGCTTCGTAGAGCTCACCGGGGATATTCTGCAAACCGGCGAGGAAGAGCACAGTGTTGAAGCCCATCGTCTGCCAGGCGGCAATGATAATGACGGCCAGCAGCGCAGTCTTTTCATCGGATACCCATTGGATCTTGGGGTCGACGACGGCAACGTTGAAGAGGTTGTTCCAGAACTCGATGCCGACCGTGATGAAATAGTTGATGTAGCCGACCGTGGCGTTATACAACCACTGCCAGACCAACGAAATGCCCACGACGGCGGCAATGCTGGGCATGAAGTACACGGCGCGGTAGAACTTCATGCCGGGGAGTTTGCTGTTGAGCACGTTGGAGAGGACCAGGGCGGGGATCACACTGAATGGAACCGCAAACAGCACGAAGGTCAGGGTGTTGCGGAGGGCGAGCCAGAAGAATTTATCGGCGGCGGCGAAGAGCAATCCGCCCTGTCCGATGATGAGGCGGCCGACTTCGTCATAAACTTTGATGTCCACCACGTCGCGGGCTAGTTGGTCGGGCGCGGCCAGCCAGGCGAAGCGGATGTCGAGGATCCTGGCGTAGTTGGCGAAGCCCACCCAATTGGGGGTGTTGAAGGCATCTGAATCGGTGAAGGAAAAGTAGAGCGAGAGGATGAGCGGCCCGGCAAAGAAGATAAGGAAACCCAGTAGATTGGGGGAGAGGAACAGCCAGCCATTGATAACCTGTTCGTGGTTGGTCTTGGCGTTGAGCGCCTGAGCGATGGATGGCAGCATCATGAGGCGCAGGGAAACAGCAAAGACCACTGTGCCGATGACTGAGGCGATGCCCAGGGGCTGGGCCAGTTTGCCGATGAAGTACAGGATGCCCGGCACCGCACCCACCTGCCAGAGGAACAGCGCGAACCCGCCGAGGATGATCCAGCGGCTGACAGTCTTGAGACTGTTGAGGGAGGATGTGTTGCGCTGCGGGAAGTAGTCTTCGATGGAACCGAGGAAATATCCCACCGCGGCAATGCCCAGCCACGGCACTCCGCGTCCGAAGGTTTCGCCCAGCGCATCGATGCCGATGAAGATCTCGCCGGTGTTGAGCACGATCACAAAACAAGCCACAAAGGCCAGGTAATCGAGCGTGAGGGCGATCATGCGCCCGGCATGATCGCGGCGGGCGAGGCGCGTGACCGCGACCACACTGAAAGCCGCGGCGGCCAGCAGTATGAGCGAGAGCACGATCTTTTGCCAGGCCGCTTCCAAAGAAGCCCAGCCAAGCCAGGGCGCAAGTGCGCCGCATGCGGCCAGCACGGCAAATAAAATGCGCCACGCGGTTTGCAGGCGCAATATTTGAGTCGTGCGGGCATCCAACTGTGGGTACGCTGTCATTGCTCATCTCCTTGCAGTGGGGTTGAGAGACTGGTCACAAAAAGATCACGAAGACTCTAACATGGTTCGGGGCTTCGGGCTGTCTTTGTGGTGGAATAAAAGAGGGGCAGGCAAAAACTTTGCCTGCCCCCGTGATAACGGACGATTTACTTGTTGAAGACCTTGTTGGCTTCGTCACAGATGGTGGTGCCGAAGGCGTCAACGGTGGTTGCGCCGGTCAGCACGCCCTGGATGGCGGGGCCCATGATCTTGTCGAACTCAGGCCACGAGCCAGCCCACAACGGACCTTCGGCGGTCGGCTTGGCGGCATCAGCAATGCCGTTGAGGAACGCCTGGTTGTTGGCGGGCGGAGTGAAGGTAACGAACGCATCGAGGGCTTCCTGGCTCACGCGGCTCGGGATGTTGGCGCCGAGAGCGGCAACCTGACCCTGGGTCTGGGCGGTGGTGAGGGCCTGGACGAGCTTCCACGCTTCAGCGGGATGTTCGGTCTTGGCGTTCACAACGTACGCGCCCCAGAACAGCCAGTTGCCGGGGGTGCCTTGCGGGCCGTTCGGCAGTTGGACGACGTCCCAGTTGAAGTCCACAGTGCGGACGCCGGGGGTGGCCCAGCGGCCGTTCTGGAACATGGCGACCTTGCCAGCGCGGAACGGAGGCTCGGGATCTTCACCGTAAGGGGTGGCTACATCGTAATCCTGATAGAGCGAGCGCTGGAATTCAAGACCAGCCAGCGATTCGGCGCTGTTGAGGTTACAGGCAGAGCGATCAGCGGTGAAGAAGCTGCCACCGGCGGCATTCAACCACACACCGTAGGGGCCCCACCAGGCGCTGGCGCCGTAGCCGTAAATGTCAGAGCCGAGGGCGCGGGTCTTCTGGGCCACATCGAGGAACGCGTTCCAGTCCCATTTGCCTTCCTTGGCCAGTTCGCGAGGATCGGGCGCACCGGCTTCGGCGATCAGGTCGAGGTTGAGGTACAGGGCGAAGGTGGACACGTCACGAGGCAGACCCCAAACAGCGCCGGAACCATCACCGGAAGCACCGGTCTCGGGGTTGAAGGTGAGGTGGAACATCGGGCCGGAATAGAAGTCGTTGGCAGTGAAGCCTTCGGTGCCGGCGGCGAGGTCAGCCATGTTCAAGATCAGGCCACGGGTGGCGAAATCGGCCACATCGGTGCCGGGGATCCAGAAGACATCCGGGGCGGTGCCAGCGGCGATCTCGGAGCGGAGCTGGTCCTGGTAGTTCGCGCCTTCGGAACCACCGGGTTCGTAGGTGAGGGTGATGCCTTCGAGCTGGGCATCGAGGTCGGTGCTGATCTTGCTATAGACATCGATCTCTTCCTGGTTGTCAGGGCGGGTGCGCCAGCGCAAGGCGACATCGGCGGCGGGGGCTTCGGTCGGCGCAGCGGTGGCGGGGGCCTCGGTCACAGCCGGGGCTTCAGTGGCGGGAGCTTCGGTAGCCGGAGCTTCGGTTGCAGCGGGAGCGCCACAAGCCGCCAACGCAAAAGATGCGATCACGAGCACGCTCAGCATCTTGAACAGCAAACTCTTCTTCATGTATTCTTCTCCTTGATAGGTTTTCAAACGATTCGATAAACATTACACACACAAACACAATGGAACTTCTAGCGGGAGACCACCTCCTTTTCTGATGTGGATTTACGAACGATTAACTGCGCAGGCAATTTCAAGGCCTGCACGGAGGTTGTGTTATTTTCGATGATGTCGAGCAGGAGGCGGGTGGCAAGCTGGCCGATCGCCGGCATATCCTGCCGCATGGTGGTGAGAGGCGGGTCAAAATACGAGGAGAGCGGCATATCGTCGACACCGATCACAGCCAGCTGGCCGGGTACATCCAGGCCCAGATCCCGCGCGGCGCGCAAAATGCCGAGCGCCATGCGGTCGTTCTGGGCGAAGACTGCGGTGGGGCCAAGACCCTGTTGCATAAAACGTTCAAAACCGGCCTGCCCTGAAGAAGCCGACCAATCTCCTTCTGTGACCAGACGCTCGTCGTAGTCCAAGCCTGCTTCAGCCAAGGCCCGCCGATAACCAACCGTGCGGTCACGTGAACAATCCTCTGCCATCGGGCCGGTCACCATCGCAATGGAGCGATGCCCAAGCTCGAGCAGGTGCCTGGTCGCTTCGTAAGCAACATTCTCATCATCGAGGCACACCGAGCTGACAGCCTCGCTGCGTGCCGCCGCACCCACATAGACCGTGGGGAAATTGGCCGGGATGTTCTCAAAACGCTGGTCAATATACGGGTTGATGATCATCAACCCGTCCACACGGCGATGCTCCACCAATTCCTCCACCAGGGTGCCAAACCCAACTTCATCCTCTGCTGAAGACGACAGCAAAAAGAAACCGTGCTGGCGGGCTTCGGTCTCGGCGCCTTCAATAATGCTGGCAAAGGTAAAGTCGGTGAGGTTGGGGGCAATGCAGGCGATGGTGTGGGTGCGCCCGTGGGCCATGGAGCGGGCGATCGCACTGGGTCGATACCCCAATTCCAAAATGGCCGCCTCTACACGTTCCTGTGTCTCGCGGGTCACATTTTCACGCTTGTTCATTACACGCGAAACCGTCTGGTGCGAAACGCCAGCCAGACGGGCAACATCACGGATGGTGGGGCGGGAATTGGTCATTGGTTAGGGGTATAATGTTACCGGTCACGTGACCGGTAACATTTAGTTTACAAGAACGCAAAACCTTTGTCAAGAGGCAAATCCAGCATGACCGTCCAAATTCTTGCTACAGACCAAAAAATTACCGTTTCCTCCCCCACTTACCGCTGGGAATGGGATGCCGCCACTGACCACTTCACCCTGTGCGATGCCCAGGGGCGCGTCATCGGCCACGGAGGCCACCAACCGCTCATCGTCACAACGCAAAATCACGGGATGTTCTCCTCTCACGCCTCCACCCCGCACATCGAAGGGACCCGCCTCTCAATCCGCTACACCACGCCAGACAACGCTTCGCATCTCACCGTCACCTGGCACTTCCACCCAGACTGTATCTCCCTTGAGCCACTGCGCTTTGCAACCTCCCAGCCCACAGAGATTCAACAAGTTGTCTACTTTCCGGCCACACACAGCGACACATACAAACCTTCATTCTATAGTCGCTATGCTGTCATCCCCGGTCTGTGTATGAGCACCAACATCCACCCGGTGGTGGACCTGCACTCACGGCTTTCGGTTACCGCTGTGCTGGGCTCCGGCGCCATGCGCGGACCCGGCCTCACCCAGCAATGGGGTCTGCCAGCCCATTATTTCTGCACCTTCAACACCTCCGACCGTTGGAATGCCATCGGCGCGAAGAGGCTGCAATCGGGCGCGGCCTGCTGGGGGCTGAAAGAACTACCTCGTGGCGACTTCAGGCTCGAGGTCAGAGAGATCGGTCTGAGTCCCGTGCTGAACTTGCGCAGCGACTTGTGGCATCAATATCCGGCCACTGGTGAATTTGAAATCGGCTTTTCCTTTTTGATCACCTTCGGCGAAAATTTCCATGAGGCCATCCGCAACTACTACCGCATTCTGTTGCGTGAGGGAGTCATCCAACCCAAACAAAATTCCGCGAAGAAGAACGACGTGCTGCTCGCGCCGCAATACAACACCTGGGGTGTGGAGTCTGCGCTGGCCCTGCCGCCCGAGCAGTTGACCGAAACACTCGTGCGCGACATCTTCGAAAAATTCCGCGCCTCAGGTATGCGGGCAAAGACGTTCGTCATTGACGACAAATGGGAAGGCGCCTACGGCGAACTCAAACACGATGAGATACGCTTTCCCAACTTTGAAGCCTTATTGGATGAGATTCGCGCGGAGGGCTATCACGTTGGTTTATGGGCGGCCTTCCTGCGCTGCCAGGATCCAGCTGCATTGGGGTTGAACGAATCGCATCTACTGCAAACCAGTGACGGACAGCCGCTCTGGCTTGCGCATCAGACCGCTCGCTATGGCATCTTCGATGTCACCCAGCCGCTCGTGCAGGAAAAACTGCGTGAACGGGCACAAGCCTTCATTCGCCGCTATAACCCGGACTTGATCAAATTCGATTTTGGTTATGAATTGCCCTCGCTCGATATCGCCGCCCCCGCCGATCTGGATTGGGCAGGTGAACGCCTGCTCCAAAAGGGCCTCGAGGTCATCGTGGGCGCGATGAAGGAAGTGAACCCTGATCTCGTCATCATGTATTACGGCCTCTCACCCCTGCTGATCGATCACTATGACCTGCACTCGCCCGATGACCTTGTCTATTGCGTGAGCGATTACGACCTCGAGACCAACCGCCGCATTTTCTTCAGTAGTTTGTGCGGCGAGCTCGGCATGCCCACCTATGGCTCGTCGGGCTATGAGTGGTCTTCGGCCTTGGATATCTGGTTCGACTCGGTCGCTGCGGGCGCACTGGGTTCACTGCATTGCTTCGATGGCGATGAGAACAGCGACCTGCCCACGCCGGAACACATTGCCATCTTCAACGGCTTGTCAGCCATCGCACGCAAATCTCCCACGTTTCAGGTTTATCCGCTGGAGGCGCATTGGCACGGAGGTCAGCGTTCGGCCTTGGCGCCATCATGGGAGCGGCTCGAAAACGGCAAAAGCGTGTTGCTCGCACTACGCACCCATCGCTTTGATGGCAAGCCTGCCGGGGACAGCCATGGCGCTGTACTGCACACAGACATCATGCTGGTGGTGGCTTCACTGACTGATGACGACATTTCACATTCAGCTCATTTGGGCATTGTGCCGTTTGGCAGGGGGCATTGCATCCTGGCGCGCGCAAGTGCTTATCAACAAGCCACGCTCATCGAACATTATCACAGCGGGCAGACCCGCGAAACACAAATCCCCATCCAGGGCACAAGCATCGAGTTGTTGCTGGCCCGGCGCTACGGCGATGAAATTGTGGAATGGGTGGAAGTGAAATTTTCGTAACAACGCCCGCTACAAGCCCACCAAAAACACCAGGTCGTTGACATTCGTCCCTGTGGGACCGGGCTTTAACAGGTCGCCCAGTGCATCGAAGTAATGATACGCGTCATTCCGGGATAAAAAGTCTGCTGCATCCAACCCCAGTCTTTCGCCTCGCTGACGTGTGCCGCCAGTCACCACCGCGCCCGCCGCATCAGTGGGACCGTCGTCGCCATCGGTGGCCAGGGCGATCAACATTCCATCCCGCGTATCTGCCAGTTCAGCCACTGCGGCCAGGGCCAGTTCCTGATTGCGCCCGCCCTTGCCGTTTCCTTTAAGGGTCACCGTGGTTTCGCCGCCCGCGATCAAACAAAAGGGGCGTGACCGGTGCTCCAACTCAGCGCGCAGGCGCCGTGCCAGCATTACACCCACTTCACGGGCTTCGCCTTGTAATTCGTTCGTCAGGAGTTCAACCTCAAAGCCTTCACGCCGGGCTTGTTCCAGCGCGGCCTGGGCGGCAAGTTGATTGTCACCGATGATGAGGTTTTGAACGCGGGAGGCATCGAAGTCATTGGCTTGCACTTGCTGTGAGCCACGGAGATACTGGGTTATAGCGTGCGTTGCTTCTCTGTAGCTCTGCGTATCTGCAGCCGGAAAATATTTTTCAAGGATGGCAAGCGCGTCCGCGTTCGTAGTGGGATTGGGAGCCGTCGGGCCGGAGGCGATGGTTTCGAGCGGATTGCCGATCACATCTGAGAGGATCAAACTGACAACCCTGGCTTTAGTGGCATAGAACAACCCGCCGCCTTTGACCCGGTCCAGGCTGCGGCGCAGGGTGTTGAGCTCATTGATGGTCGCGCCACAGGCCAGCAACAAAGCGGTCAGCACTTGCATATCTTCGAGCGTGATGCCGGGGCGAGGCGCTGTGACCAACGCAGAGCCTCCGCCCGAGAGCAAACAGACCAGCGTATCCCCTTCTGGCACTGCACTGACGAAATCCAATACCCGTTCACCGGCGCGGAGCGACCCAACGCCCGGAACAGGGTGGTCGCCCAGGAAGACCGGGAACAAGCTTGGGGGTGGCAGAGAGGCGTACTTGCTGATGGCGAGCGCACCGGAGAGTGGATATGCTTCCGCAAGGGCGGTCAGCATGGGGATGGAGGCTTTGCCGATCCCCAATCCATACACACGACCCGTGAGCTGCGGCAGGTGCTTTTGTACGGCCTGATAGGGATCGACGGCCTCGAGCGCGGCACCCAGAACGCGCAACACGCGCGGGTTCTTGAGGCTGTGGGTATGCAAACGGGCGGCATCCATGTCTGTTATCATATCAAAAATTTTTTCACGGAGTCGGTATGAGCAAACCCAAAGTTTTCGTTACACGTGCGATCCCTGAAAAAGGGCTGGCACTGGTGCGTGAGTTTTGTGAAGCACAAGTGTGGCCCGGCGAGATGCCGCCCAGCCGCGCAGAATTGTTGCGGCAAGTGCGCGGTGCGGAGGGCTTGCTCAGCCTGCTGACCGAACGCATGGACGCGGAGGTCTTTACGGCAGCAGGCTCACAGTTGAAAGTGGTGAGCAACATGGCGGTCGGGTACGATAACATCGACGTGCCTGCCGCCACGGCCCGTGGCATTCCGGTGGGCAACACACCGGGCGTACTCACCGATGCCACTGCCGACCTGGCTTTTACGCTGTTATTGAGTGCCGGGCGGCGCGTGCTCGAAAGCGACCGTTACATCCGCACCGGTCAATGGCGAACCTGGAGCCCGATGGCCCTGCTCGGCGCCGACCTGAATGACGCCACTTTGGGGCTGGTCGGCTTTGGGCGCATCGGTCAGGCGGTGGCGCGACGTGCGCAAGGCTTCGGCATGCGTGTCATCTATTACACGCCTGGCCCGGCTAAAGAGAACACGGGGATTAACGCTGAACGTGTGGACTTAGACACCCTGCTGCGTGAAGCGGACTTCATCTCGCTTCATACGCCGCTTACGCCTGCCACCCACCATTTGATCGATGCCTCCGCCCTGGCCAAAATGAAACCGAACGCAGTGCTGGTCAACACGGCACGCGGCGCTGTGGTGGATACCGACGCACTGTATGAAGCGCTGCGCCAAAAACAAATCTTTGCCGCAGGCCTTGACGTAACCGACCCCGAGCCGTTGCCTGCGGATCATCCGCTGTTGACACTGGAGAATGTCACCATCCTGCCGCACATCGGCAGCGCCAGTTATCTCACGCGCGACAAGATGGCGCAGATGGCTGCCGAGAATCTCATCGCCGGATTGAAAGGCGAACGCCTGCCGAATTGCGTGAACCCGGAAGTTTACGCCTGACTTGCCGAATAAAAAAGCCGGACCTTGTACAAGGTCCGGCTTTTTTTACTTGCAGCTTTGCTTACGGTCTGAGACCGAAGGTCACGGTGACGGTCTGCCCGGTGGCAGGGACGGTCACGATGATCTTGTAGGTCGCAGAAGAATCGGGCAACGGTTTGGTCGCCAGGTTGTAGATGTACTGGTTGGTGCTGAAACGCATCACACCTGAAGTATCTGCAGCACTGGTGGAAGCGGGCTCATTGATCGTCAAGCCCGGGGTGGCGCCAGAGACCATCACCAAAGAAATGGTGGGGGCCAGGTTCGACGGAACCGTACCATCACAATTGGTGAACTTGATCTTGACCGGGATGGTGCTGTTGTACTTGAAAACACTGGTACCGTCTGCATTGATCGGTTGCAGGAAGCCGCTGGTGTTGTAGTTGACGGTGGCGCTGGCAGCAGCCGTGCCGGAACCGGCATCATCATCGGTCACGGTGACAGTGGCGTTGTAAGTCCCGACCACGGCATAGGTGTGAGCCACCGCGAGCGGGCTGGTCGCAGAACTGATGGTCTGCGTATTGCCATCGCCCCAGTTGATGACAACGGTATGTGTATCAGCCACACCGGGATCACTGAAATTGATGTTGAGCGTGGCATTGTTCGTTCCACAGCTCAGGCTGGAGGAAGCGAATGATGCGTTGACACTCGGCGCGACGTTGTTCACGTTTACGGTCGCTGTGGATTCAGCTGAGAGCCCCAATGGGTCGGTAGCCTTCACTTTGACCGTGTAACTGCTCGGACCATCCAGTGCAGCCGCTGAGAAGGAAACACTCTGACCGGCGGTTTCAAAGGAACCGTTGTTGTCGAGGTCCCACGCGTAGGTGAGGCTATCTCCATTCGGGTCGGAGCCGGTTGCGTTGAGCGTGACCGCGCTGCCTTCATTTACAGCATATGAGCCGCCAGCGTCAACGGTCGGTGGCGCGTTGGGGACGAGCCCGATGACAACGGGGTCGTGGTCAGAGGTGCGATAGGCGTTCACCTCATAAAGGGCATCCTGCGCGGCAGGTTTGAAGGATGTATCGTAGTCCAGCACGTCCGGTTCGTCGGAGTTGATATGCCAATCAGCCGCGCCGGTGATCTGCGGGAACAGGCTGGCATTGGCAAGCGCATGATCGAGATAACCGGCCGAACCATCGAAGGTGTAGGAATAGGCATAGGTGCCCTGGAAGTGGTTGATGAGGTTGGTGAAATCATCACCGGTTCCGACGGTATCATCAGAGCCAGCCTTGATCTCAGTCAACGTATCTTCCATGGCGTAGGAGTTCAAGTCGCCCACGATGATGAAGTCGGGGTCGCCGCTGCCGGTCGGGTCAGTGGCCAGCCAATCCACCAACGCTTCTGCCGCAGCGCGGCGGGTCTGGCTGCAGTTGCCTTGGCCGTCGAGCAGATCGGGATCGCCCACATCATCACAGGCAGAGCCCTTGGATTTGAGGTGATTGACAACCACGGTAAAGCGCGCACCGGTGGCGTTGACCTCAAAGGTCTGCGCCAAGGACGGGCGGCTCTTGGTATCAATGAAGCGCGGGTCCACAGCCGAGGTGAGCAGTTTGAAATCACCGACCGGGGTCACGACCGCCGGGCGGTAGATCATGCCGACCTTGATGGCATCGGTGCCGATGGTGCCGGTGGCGATGTAATCATAGCCCGGCATGCCGGAGGTGATGCTGATCAACGGTTCGACGCCAGTGGAGTTCTCAAGTTCGTTCAAGCCGATGATGTCGGCATTGAGACCAGAGAGCGCGGTGAGCAGTTTATCGCGCTGGCGGGTGAATTCGAGCGGCTGGTCGCTATCCCAACCGCGGCATTCCACATTGTTGAGCGGGCCACACTTGTTATCCAACACACCGGAGGGATAGTCGGCCGTGACGAAGAAGTTGAGCGTGTTCATCGCCGCTACACGGACGGTACCACCGACCGGTTCCGGGGAAGCAGGGCGTGGATTCGCAGCGGTGTAATCAGCAGGCCCAGTTGGGAAAATGCGATACAGGCTGAAATCGAAACCGAGAACACCAACGGTATTCTGTACCGTATCACCGCCACGGAAAAGATTACTCAATGAGAATGGGCTGCCATTCGGGTGGCGCAACGTGGCCGGGTTTTGGGCACTCTGGTTATCGTCAAGCGTGATGCGGCTGAGCGCATTTGCAGCGGCGCGGGTATTCGCAGCGACACCGGGCGCATCAATGGCCGTGCCCGTGAACGGACGGGCCTCGCCAGCCAGCGGCTGAGCCAATACGATCTCGCCAAAGCGGTCATAGTTGAAGTATTCTGCAATGACCAGCGACTGCGGGAAGCGCACATACATGCCTTCGTAACGCTCAGGGAAACTGGCATCAGCAAACGGCAAGGTCACATCAGTCGCCGGAACGGAGCCGGTTCCGCAGTTAACGATGTTCGCAGCAGGCACAACGGCTGTATTGCTGTTCGAGCCGTTGAGCGTGGTCTGATTGAAGCGTTCGCGGGCAAAGCCGGTCACGCGCACCACCTGACCAAGGCTGACGAA
>CAZJMZ010000076.1:0-5888 GCA_964547115.1 uncultured Anaerolinea sp.
TGACGTTTTGTGCTTCTTCATAAAAGATCGGCGTGAGCGTGGCCGGCACACCCACTAGCAGGATCAGGGATGTGAAGTACACCACATTCACTGCCGCTGTGCGCGAAAGCCGTGAGTGTGTATGTAGATATTCCACAGCCGGGCTGATGAGGTAGGCCACAAAGGCCGCGATGGTCAGGTTGCGGACCGCTTCATGCGCGTAGAACAGGAACGCGATAAAGGCGGCAAAGAAGATCAAGCCCGCCACATAACGAAACGTAAGACTCCACTGGGTATCTTGATTCATAAAATGTCTTTGACTGCCTGCAAGGTGGGATCAATGATCGGGGCAGACTGGACCGCGTTCAGCGCCGCACGGACATCCTTGAGGCCGCTGCCCGTATTCAGCACCAGGATGGGATCTGCGGTTCCAACCAAGCCGGAGGCTGCTGCCTTTACCAACCCGGCATGGGCTGTAGCCCCGGCCGGTTCCGCAAAGACGCCTGCCCGGCCGAGTTCTGCCATTGCGGCGAGAATTTCAGCATCCGAGACATTAACGTACGTGCCGCCGGTTTCCTTCGCCGCGCGGATGGCGCGCACGCCATCCCGGGGCAGGTCCACGGAGATCGAGTCGGCGAGCGTTTGGGCAGAGACGGGTTTGATCACCTCGGTGTTCCCGTGAAACGCATTCGAGACCGCCGCCGAGCCCTCGGCCTGCACCCCGATGATACGCGGCATGCGCGGCAACCAGCCCAACTGATACAGGTCCTTGAAGCCCTTATGGATGCCTGAGATGATGTTGCCATCGCCCACCGAGACAAAGACCGTCAGCGGCGGGTGATCGAGGTCTTCACCGAACTCATCGTGCCAGCGGGCATGCGCCTCCTGCCACCATTCCCAGATCTCGAAGGCGGCGGTCTTCTTGCCTTCCACGGTGAATGGGTTATAGCCGGTGTTGCGGCAATACCAGCCGAACTCCTCGGCGCATTTCACGCTCAGGTCAAAGGCGTCGTCGTACGTGCCATCCACCAGAATGACCCGGGCGCCAAAGATCAGCAACTGAGCCACCTTGGCCGGGGGGGCCGATTTGGGGGCGAAGATCACGGCCTTTTGACCCACGGCGGCAGACATCCCGGCGAGGGCTGCGCCTGCGTTCCCCGTGGAGGCGGTGACGATCACATCCGCTTCGATCTCACGGGCGCGGGCCACTATGATCGCCGAGGCGCGGTCCTTGAAGGAGGCGGTGGGGTTGCGGGATTCATCCTTGAGCCATAGGTTTTGCAGCCCCAGTTTTTGAGCAAGGGCGGTCAGTTTGAAAACGGGCGTGCCCCCGGCGGCATGCAGCGGCGTTCCGTCCCCTTCCGGGTCGCGGACGGGCAGCAGCGGCAGGTATCGCCACAACGAAAGGTCATTGCGGGAGAAGATATCATCAGGCGTGTATTTGACGCGCAACGCCTCGTAATCGAGCACCACATCCAGATTCCCGCCGTCTTTCGGGCAGGTGTAGATGACCTCATCTGGCCCGTACTCTGCAGCACACAGGGAACAACGAAAACCGCTGAATTTGCCCATAATCAAATCCTTTAATGCTCCTATTGTACCCCGATGCCCACCCCTGAGATGAAGGCTATATGAAGACCAGCCCGGCTTGCCAGGGTGGCGTTTCCAATTCTGATAAGATGGTTGCAATTCGTCGAAAAATCCATACACTATGAATAATGCTTCGCAGACGAGGAAACCAGTTATGACCCTGCCTTCCATTGAGTTTTATCGCCTTGATCCATTGACCGGGAGCAATAACTTTCTGAGCTTTGTTGAAACGTTAAACGACCTTTCCACCCGGGAACCGAAAACGCCCTTCTCCATTCTGTACACCGACCTGAACCACCTCAAAGACCTGAACGATGCCCGCGGCCACATCCATGGTGATTCGGTCATCCGCTGGCTCAGCATTGTGCTTCAGGAGGAAAGCGAAGTCCCCACCTTCCGCATTGGTGGCGATGACTTCGTCGTCCTGCTGACCGACGGCCTTCAGACCGATTATGAAGACCTGCTCAGGCGTATCTTTACCCGTCTGAACAAGGAGGGCGGGCAACTGGGGTTGAGCCATCCCGCTGCCAGTATTGCTTTGATCCACTATGAACAGCATAGCCAGTTCACCTTCAACGATGTGATGTTCCAGTTGGGTGAAACCATGCTCGATGTCAAACGCAACCGTGAACGGGATGTGCGTGTGTACCAGGCCGGGGACCTCATCAAATCCACCACGCGCGCCCGCGAGCAGAACCCCGAAACGCTCGAATATTCATGGGAACTATTGCGGCTGATCGCCAATGATGCGCTCCACCGGCTGGTGATGATGGGCCGGGTGCTCGATGTAGCCCAGAAGAATTCGTATCTCGACTCCATCTCGGGCCTGCCAAACCTGCGCGCCGCCACCGACCGCCTTGAAAAGGCCCTCGCCTCCAACCAGCCTTTCGCCGTCCTGCTGATGGACGGTGATAACCTGCGTCAGTTCAACAGTCTTAGCTATGCCGATGGCGATGAAGCCATTCAAAACATGGGCCGCATCCTTTCAGAGAATTTGCGCCCCGGTGACTTCCTCGCCCGCTGGCGCGCCGGGGATGAGTTCATTGCCATCCTGCCCAACACCTCCAGTGCAGGCGCGCGCGCGGTGGGTGAACGCTGCTGCGCGGCGATTCGTCAGGCCTCCCAGGCCTGGAAGTTCCCCACCAGCATTTCTGTGGGCATTGCCGTTTATCCCCGGCACGGTGACCAGATCAATGCGCTGGTCGATGTGGCCGAGATGGCGAACAAGCAGGCCAAGGAAGCTGGAAAGGACCAGGTGGTGGTCGGCGAATAAAAGTTTGCCCGCAGGGCGGGGGCAATGGATACTCGGGGTACAATTCCTGTATCTTTGATTCGAGGAGCTTTCCTATGGGTGTGATGTTGCAGTCGTTCTTTTGGGATTGTCCGCGTGTGGATGGCAGGGAATATCAATGGTGGAATTATGTCCGTGAGCAGATCCCTGCGTTGGCTGAGGCGGGTTTCACAGCGTTGTGGCTGCCACCGGTGCACAAGGCCGCCAACCTGAATGGGCCCTCGATGGGTTATGACCCCTACGATTACTATGATCTTGGCGAGTTCGACCAGAAGGGCGGCGTTCCCACCTGGTTCGGCACGCGCGCAGAGTTGGAGTTGCTCCTCGAGACCGCACACAATTACCAACTGAGTCCGATCGCGGATATGGTCTTCAATCACAACAGCGGCGCGGATGGGCAGGAGGTCAATCCGATCACCAAACAGTCGCGCTGGACGTTGTTCAACCCGAAAAGCGGACAGTTCCCGCGCAATTGGGAATGTTTCCACCCGAATAAATTTGAATCGTGGGACGAGATGACCTTCGGCGACATGCCCGATCTGTCACATCGCAATCCCTACGTCTTCACCGAATTGCTCAACCTGGCGCGCTGGCTGATCGAGGAACTTGGCTTCGATGGTTTTCGGTATGACTTCGTTAAAGGGTTCAATGCCGCCACCATTCAAGCCATGCAGGAATATCGTTACATGCGCAATGGGGAATATTTTTCACCCTATGGCGTGGCCGAATATTGGGACTCGGTCTCCAACACCCTGAAGTGGGTCGAGACCGCCAACTTCTCAAACACCAATCCCGTTGATGCCTTCGACTTCCCCCTGCGCGAAATGCTCAAAGCGCTGTGTGACCAGTACGGTTTTAGCCTGAAGAACCTCATCACCTGGGATACGATCCTGCGCCAACAGCCTCAAACCGTGGTGACCTTTGTAGAGAACCACGACCTGCGCGAAACAGAACGCCTGATCGTCAACGATAAATTGCTGGCCTATTCTTACATCCTCACGCATGAAGGCTATCCGTGTGTTTTCTGGCATGATTATTTCAATCTTGGCCTGGCCCTGCCCGATACCCCCAACGGCATAGCTGCCCTGGTTAAAGCCCATGAACAATACGCAGGCGGTGACACCGAAGTGCTGTATGTGGACGACAACCTCTACATCATGCAGCGCACCGGCTTCGAAGACCAGCCCGGACTGATCTACGTGCTCAACAACCGCGGCGACAACTGGAACGGACGCATGGTGACGACGCAGTTCATCAACGCCTCCTTCCAACCCGTGGCCTGGTGGTCCAAAACCGACCTGGCTCGCCCGATCAACCAGCCCACCGACCGCGATGGCCGCGCCCAGTTCTACGCCCCGCCGCGCGGATACGCGGTATATGCGGCGAAGCCAAACCCATGATGTACAAGGCAGGCATTCTCTTGCCCGGCCAACGCGACGACTTGAAAGGCAAGCTCGAACGCGACAAAGAGAAGAATGCGTAAATTAAAAATCAAAACAGCCCCTGCGTCACTGGTGGATCGCAGGGGCTGTTCGTTTAGGTCAATCTCGGCCTTGCAGGTTATATAGGCATGCGACCCTTACTAGCTCTTTGACTCCAATCGGCGTAGAAACACCTTCTCCAGCTCAGCATAGACTAACACACTCGCACTGGCGGCCACGCACAGGAGCAGGTCACTGACGGTTAATGGGCCGGTGTGCAGGAAGTTGGACAACGCTGGAACATAGATTGCCGCAAGTTGTGCCAGGGCGACCGCCAGGGCCAGACCTAATAGCGGCTTGTTCGAGAGCAGGCCCACTTTGAAAAGTGAGTCGTTCCCGCTGCGGATGCCAAGGGCTTGCCAGACCTGGGCGAATGCCAGTGTGGTGAACATCATGGTTTGCCAGTCAGCGTGACCGGTGAAGAAATGCCAGGCCCCCATGCCCAACGAAAGGCCGCCGATCAGCAGCCCGAAGCGGATGATCTGTCCGCCGACCCCACCGCTGAAAATGCTGGCTTGCGGTGAAAACGGTTTGCGTTTCATCACGTTCCGTTCGGCAGGCTCCACTCCCAAACCTACACCCAGCAGACCATCCGTCAACAAGTTGAGCCAAAGCAACTGCAGGGGCAATAAAGGCGCAGGCATGCCGATCACCACACCAACCAGCATCACGATGATCTTGCCGATATTCCCGCCAATGCTGAATTTGATGAACTTGCGCAGGTTATCGTAGATGACGCGCCCTTCCTCCACGGCGGCGACGATCGTGCTGAAGTTGTCATCCTGCAAGACCATCTTGGCCGCTTCTTTCGAAACGTCGGTGCCGGTGATGCCCATGGCCACACCGATATCGGCGGTCTTGAGCGCCGGGGCATCATTCACACCGTCGCCGGTCATGGCCGTAATGTGACCGTGCTTCTGCAGGGCGTTGACGATACGCAGTTTATGCTCGGGGGAGACACGTGCGAATACTGAGACCTGCTCCACGATGTTATACAGGTCGGCATCGTTCATGCCGTTGAGTTCGTTACCTGTCACCACGCGGCTGTCATCATTTGCAATACCCAGTTCACGAGCGATCTGCAATGCGGTCAACGGATGGTCGCCGGTGATCATCACCGGGCGGATGCCGGCGCTTTTGCTCAGGGCGACCGCTGCTTTCACTTCTGCGCGGGGCGGGTCGATGATCCCAAAAAAGCCGACAAAGGTCAGTTCGCTTTCAACCTCTGGCGTGGCATCTGGTGCGGTGAGTGTTTTGAACGCCACGCCTAGCACACGCATCCCATTTTCAGCCAGTTTGCGATTCGCGTCTTCGATCCGTTGACGGAATTCGCCATTGAGAGGCTGGCGTGAGCCGTTTTCCCAGACATGGGTCGAGATGTCGAGTAATCCATCCACCGAGCCCTTGGTGAAGGCTATATACAGCGCGCCTGGCGCCACAGTTGTGATCAATTCACGAATGGCGGATTGCCGGCTATCGGCCAGACTGTGGATGGTGGTCATGCGCTTGCGGTCCGAATCGAACGGCAGTTCACTCACACGCGGCTT
>CAZJMZ010000076.1:5988-8949 GCA_964547115.1 uncultured Anaerolinea sp.
ACTGAACCCAGTGTTTCCACCGCCGGGAGTTTGCGGATGAGCGCATTGCGCGCCAGCATGCGTCGCGCCCCGAGCGCCAGCGTGATGGTCACCACAGCGGGCAGTCCTTCCGGGACTACCGCGACCGCAACGCTGACCGCCACTAAAAAGGCCTCAGCGACCGGGCTGCCTCGCAAAATGTCAAACCCTGCCACCAGCCCCGCGACCACCACGCCTACCAATGCCAGTAGTTTCCCCACCTGGTCAAGACGTTTTTGCAGAGGGGTCATTTCATCATCACTCTGTTGCAGCAGGTTGGCAATATTCCCCAATTCGGTTTTCATGCCGGTGCTTGTGACGACACCTGTACCACGCCCATACGTGACCGTTGTGCCCATATAGCCCATATTGCGCCGGTCGCCCAATGGCAGGTCCGGCTTTTCAAGCGGCTGAACTTGTTTATCCACTGCGTCCGATTCGCCGGTCAGCGCTGATTCCTGAATGCGCAAGTTTACGCTTTCGACGAATCGCATATCCGCCGGTACGATATTCCCAGCCTCCAGTAGAACCATGTCGCCTGGAACCAGTTCGCGGGCAGAGAGTTCGCGCACCTTGCCGGCCCGGCGCACACGCACCACAGGCACAGCCAGTTTTTTCAAGGCGGCCATCGCTTTTTCGGCGCGGTATTCCTGTACAAATCCCAGCAGCGCAAACAGGATCACGATCGCCAGGATCGCCACGGCCTCCTGCCATTTACCCAGAAAGCCGGAAATGACCGCCGCAGCGATCAGGATCAGTACCATGGTTGCGGTGAGCTGTTCCCATAAAATATGCCATGGATTGCGCCCGCCTCGCTCCACCAGTTCGTTGGCTCCATATTGTTTGAGCCTGGCCTCCGCTTCGGCCTCATCCAGCCCAAGTTCAGGGGAGGATCGCAAATCTTGAAGTACGCGCTCGATCTGCATTTGATACCAGTTCATTGTATTTATCTCCAAAAGCATAGCGGTTTGAGATTGGCACAAAAAGACCACCGCCAGAGTGTGGCGATGGTCTTGCCTTTTCCAGAACAGCCGGGAATTATTTCCGTCCTGACGACTGCTCCACCCATGCATTGGGCGGCTACTCCCCATCGGAGTTATCGTAGTATACGGGATTATTCGCTGCCGCACATTAGAAAGTGATTAACAGCACTTATCATTTTCCCAACCCTTTGCGCACGGCATCAAGCGACTGCAGGGCGGTGAGGTTGCGCCAGGGCCAGGCATTGAGCATGCGTTTGGGGTCATCGAAGAAGTTGCGGCCGAAGGTGAGATGGAAGCCATCAGGGCTGAGACCTTTATCAGGCAGGGGTTGCACGGCGGCCCAGAAATTCCACAGCGGAATCTCGTATTCGTAGGCCAGTTTTGCCACCGTGGCATTGATGGAGTTGTCGCCTTCGAGGTTATCGGCCTTGGTGGCAATGATCGGCACCGCACCGTACTCGATGATGCGGTCGAGCACTTTGCGCATGTACTTCTCATATTCTTCGGCGGGCTTGTGCGACCACCATGTTTCCATGCTGACGATGACCACCGAAGGCCGCCACAAGCGCAGTTCGCAATCGAGCGGGGATTCGTTCGGGTCGCAGACCTTGGGGTCGGAGCGCAGGGGCGAGATGACCGCCGCTGCATTGAAGCCGCCCTTCACAGCGACACTCACGCGTGAGTAGGAACCCTGGTAATACTCAATGGTCGGTTGCAGGTAGGCGTATTCGGTGCCAAGACTGTATTCTTTGGGATTTTCAAAGACCGAGAGAAAATAAGAAGAGACGTTCTGACAATCGCCAATGATCGAGAAGTGCGTCGGGTCGTTGCCGTTGGCCAGCCCGCGTTGATAGACCGCACGCATGCTGTCGCTGACTTCGGTGGGTACGACAGGCAGTTGCTTCCATTCATCAGGAGCGAGGGTGGGGCGCGGTGTGGAGGTGGAGGCGGCTTGCGTAGGTGAAACGGCCTCCGTGGAGGCGATGGCCTCGGTGACGGTGGCAAGCTCCGGCTGGGTTTGAGGCGCGGTAGTTGCTTCCATGGGGAGCGCTGCGGGAGTCGCCGTCTGCACAGCGGGAGCGCAGGCGGCCAGCAGGAAGATCAAATAGAGGAAAAAGTGTTTATGCATTAGGGTCCTTGTACGGCGAGGCGCATGGCTTCGAGCACTTGCAGGGCGGTGAGGTTGCGCACCGGCCAGGCGTTTTGCAGTTTGGCGGGGTCGTCGAAGGAATTGGAGGCGAAGGTGAGGTGGGCACCGTCCTCTTGCAGTCCCTGGTTGGGGAGCGATTGAACGGCGGCCCAAAAATTCCAAACGGGCAGGTGGTATTCGGCGGCGAGTTGAGCGATGGCGAGGTTGATGCGGTGGTCGCCTTCGAGGTTGTCGGCTTTGGTGACGAGGATGGGGATGATATTTTCTGCGAGCGAGGTCTCGATGATGGCACGCATTTTGGGTTCGAACTGTTCGAGCTTGTTGACGTCGTTGGTGCCGAGGGCGATCAAGGCGAAGGCCGGATTGTGCACGCGGTATTCGCAGCCCAGCGGGGTCTCGTTCTTTTCACAGGCTTTGGGGTCGGCCCACAGTGGGGTAAGCACGGTGACCGCGGTGGCGCCGCGCAGGGCAGCGTAACTCTGGTAGCCAAGCGAGGGGTTGAAGTAATCAATGGTGGTTTGCAGGTTTGCGTAGGGGCCGAGGTTGTAATAGCGCTCGCCTTTGGCGAAATCCTTGAGGAACCAGTTGGAGGAACTCTCGCAATCGCCCACAACCGAAACCGTGCGGGGGTCACGTCCGGCGGCCTGCCCGGCGGCGTAGACTGCCAGCATTTGCGGGCTGAGCGTTGGGATGATGGGCCAGGTGCGCCACTCCGCCGGGTCGAGGGTCGGGAGTGTAGTGGCGGTGGCAATAGTAGTGGCAGGCGGGGCAGTAGCGGTGATGAGGCTTTGCGCGGGTGCACTGGTTGGC
>CAZJMZ010000076.1:9049-12012 GCA_964547115.1 uncultured Anaerolinea sp.
AAAGTCTGGAGACTTTTGACTCCGGTCTTGACTACTTGCACAACGCAGGCAGGGCGGCGCCGATCGTATCTGCCAGCATTTTTTCACCAGCAGGCGTGAGATGAATGGCGCTGTTGGTGAACTCATTCATCGGCACAAGGTCCCACAGGTCGAGATAAGGGTGGCCGGTGCGTTGAATATAGTCCGCTACCTGCTGGCGGTAGGCGTCATAGGCCCAACGCGGATAATAAAAATTATAGCGGATGTCACTGTTCGCGCCGTTGCTGATGAGCATGGGCTCGTTCACCAGCAGGGTGGGTACGCCGGTGGTCAGGCCCGCATCGAGCACATCGAGCGCCAGTGCGCCCTCGAGCGAGGTCAGCCCATGGAAGTCGTCGCTGGCCTCGAGGTCGATGGCGGCGCGCTCGTAATCCGATGGATAGATCTGGTCGATGCCGGTGGATGACCACAAGGCCCCATACAATTGCAAGCGGATCAGGTCCGCCAGCGCCCGCCTCCGACTCACGAACGTCTGCTCCTGCACCCCCAGCGGATTCAACGCCGGGTCCTTGGCGCTTGCGTTCAATTCGTATTTGAAGCTGAGTTCACGATAGCGCTCCGCATTGTTCGCCACGATCGGCGATTCGAGTTGGCGTGTGCGCGGGAAGGCTTCTAGTGTGGTGAGCCATACGATGAAATCCGGTTCGTAGGCCAGCGCCTGATCGATGATCAGCAAGTCCTTGGTCAGTGAGATGGTGGGGTAGCCGAGATTGTAGGCGCGGATCGTTTTGCCACAAGCGGAAAGTCCCGCCGCGTTGAGTTGACCGGCCAGCGTCTCTTCGGGTTTGAGCAGGGTGCCCCACACCGATGAATCGCCTACAACCAGTATGCGATATTCATCCGCGGCTTTGGGTGTGCCCGCCAGCACATGCGAAGCGAACATGGCATCCAGGTCAAAAAGACTCAGGTTGTAGGCTTCATGGGTCTCGCCGAAGGGGAAGCGTTCGCGCCCGGTGAAGACGCTGTTATACAGCGAGAGTTTGCCAAGAGGCACATCCTTGAAAAGGATGAACCCAAAGTTGAAGGCGGCCAATAATACGATGGTCTTGATAAGCAAAGGGATGAGACGGGGTTGATTGTTTTGCATCGTAAAGTTTTCACATCACAGACGCGGCCTACAGGTTGAGCCCGAATAATTTCAGCAGCACCATCCATGAAAGCGAGGGGGCGCTGAGGGCAAAGAACACCCAGCCGATGGCCACGAAGTGGAAGGTGAACAGTACGCCGCCAGCCTGCAAGGCGGTCTGCAGGCGTGGGTTGGCCGGGGTGATACGCGTCTTGGCAAAGTCGCTCCAGCGGTTTTGGAGGAAGAGACCAAGCCCATGCCAGGTGCCCCATAAAATGAAGTTGACCGTCACGCCGTGCCACAGACCGATGATGAGCATCGTGGCCAGTTGCCCGATCAGGATCATGGACCAGGCCGGCAGGCTTTTGAAACCGCGCACCCAACGATTGAACGGGTTGAAGAAGTAGGCGCGGATCCACTGCGTGAGGGTCATGTGCCAACTGCTCCAGAACTGGGTCAGGTTGGGTTTGGTGTAGGGCGCGGCAAAGTTCTCGGGGAGTTTGATGCCAGCCAGCCGCGCAACGCCGATGGCGATATCGGTGTACCCGCTGAAGTCGAAGTAGATCTGGAAGGCATAAGCGTACAAGTGGAACCACAACCACCCGCCGGTGCGAACCTGCAAGGCCAGCACATCATTGAGCGCGATCAGCGCCAGGGCATCGGCAATAACGAACTTCTTGAAGAGCCCGATGGCGATACGTTGACCGGCGAGCAGGGTCTCGCTTTGGGTGAGGGCAAAATCCTTTTTGAGATCAGCGGCGAAACGCTCGGCGCGGTCGATGGGACCGGCGGAGAGCGCAGGGAAGAAGACGATGTAGGTGGCGAACTCAGGCAGGCTCAGCGCGGGCAGCCGTCCCTGCTGTTTATCGCGCAGGACGTGGATGAGGCGGAAAGCAATGTATGAGAAACCGAACCAGCGCAGGTCGAGGGCGGATGCGTTGGTAGTCGGGCGATCGGCGAGAGTGCGGAAGAAGATGCTGGCCTGCAGGGCGAGCCCAGGCGTTTTGAGGATGATCAGGGTTGCGATGAGAAGAATAAGAACGAGAGGGAGAGTCCACGCGAAGCGTTGCGCCAGCCATGTCAACAGCGCGAGGCTGAAGGCGATGATCAGGACGAAGGGCACGAATTGCTGGAGCGGGGGCGGGGTGGTGGCAGTGAGCAACGGGCTGGCCAGCACAAAGCGCGAGAGGTCGAGCAACGTGACCAGGCCCAGCATGAGGCCCAGGCCGATGAGGTTGGGGCGGGCACGCCACTCGCCTGCGGGCGCGGTGATGAACCAGGCCAGCAGGACGAGGGCGAGCGATAGTGTGGGAATCCAGAAGTCGAAGGAACGCAGCGGCAGGACGGGCTGGAACCAATACAGGGCCAGCACGCTGAGGGCCAGCAGGGCATATGTCCGCCAGGTGCCCCGTGTCAGTGCGCCGACCAGGACTGCGGCGAGGATCGAAGCGGCGATCTGCGGGAGTCCCATGCTAGAAGCCTTGATAGATCCACACCGGGCTGGAGTCGGTGGTGAAGACGATCAGCGCCAGGATGATGAGGCAGAACAACAACGCCCAGAGATTCTCGGGCGTGGCCAGTTTTTTTAGCGCGTCCCGCATACCAGCCAGGTGCCGTTGTCTTCGGTCACTTGATAGGTGCGCACGGAGAGATCGAGCGCCTGGTCTTCATTGTTGTAGGTGGCGACGATGCTGCCGGTGCAGTTGACGAGGGCGGTCTCGCCATCGGTGCCGCTCTGGGTGCAGGCGACGTTCTCGAGGCGGGCAGTGACGGCCTGGAAGGAATCGAGTTCGATGAGCGCATCCTCCTCCCAATCGCCGCATACGAGCGTGGGCAGGCGGTCGGCGTCTTTGGCCAC
>CAZJMZ010000077.1:0-12011 GCA_964547115.1 uncultured Anaerolinea sp.
GGCGGTTCCGGCCAAACTGGCCGATTGCCATCTGAAACTTTTATCCGTCCGAGCCGGTCGCATCCGCCCCGGCACCGACGACAAAGTACTCACCTCATGGAACGGGCTCATGCTTGCTGCCGTGGCCGAAGCCGCACGGTTCATCGAAGAACCTCACCTGCAACAACGCTACCTCACACTGGCAGTGCGCAACGCCGACTTCCTGCTCACCCATCTGCGCCCCAATGGGAAACTCAAACACAGCTGGCGTGATGGTCAGGCAACCAGCGAAGTCTTTCTCGAAGACTATGCCGCCCTCATCCTTGGCCTGCTCGAACTCTACCAAACCGATTTCAACAACCGTTGGTTCGTCGCAGCCCGCGCGCTCGCCGACGAAATGCTCGAACTCTTCAGCGACCCGGCCGGCGGCTTCTTCGACACATCCAAAGAAGGCGAAGTGCTTTTACTGCGTCCCAAAGATGTGCAGGATAACGCCACACCTTCTGGCAATGCACTGGCCTGCGAAGCCCTGCTGAAACTGGCGGAGTTCACCGGCCACGGCCACTACCGCGACAACGCAGAACAGTCGCTCAAACTGGTGGTGGGTATGGCCACGCGCTACCCCACAGCCTTTGCCCGTTGGCTGTCCGCGGCGGATATGGCTTTGGGGTCCACGAAGCAGGTGGCAGTGAGGGTCGAAGCGGAGGTGGAGGAGGCGTCAGCGTTGCTGCGAGTCGTCCGATCCCAATTCAGGCCGCAGGTCATTGTAGCCGCGTCTCGTTATCCACTGGCAGAAGGCGCACCAGAGTTACTGCGCGAGCGGCCCTTGAAAGATGGTCGGCCCACGGTCTATGTGTGCGAAGGTTTTGTCTGCAAGCTGCCCGTAACGAACGCGACAGAACTTGAAGGTTTGTTGTAAAATATTCAAATGGAACCGTTCAATGAACAACTGCTGAAATTGGGCCTGGCCGTTTTGGTGGGAGGCATTGTTGGCGCCGAACGCGAGTTTCAAGATAAAGCAGCGGGCTTTCGCACGATCATTCTGATCACGCTTGGTTCGGCGCTGTTCACGATGTTCTCCATGTCGATGGACCCGGATAACAGTCGCACGCGTGTGGCCGCGAACATCGTCACAGGTATCGGCTTTCTCGGCGCGGGTGCGATCATCCACACCGGAGGCAGGGTGGCCGGGCTGACAACGGCCGCCACCATTTGGCTCTCTGCCGCGCTGGGCATGGGCATCGGCGCCGGGGACCTGGCACTGGCAGGCGCGGCGGCGGGCATCACCCTGGTGGTTTTGTTCGTTTTCCCGCTCGTGGAAGGTTGGATCGACCGTATTCGTGAAGCGCGCTCGTATCGGATCGTGATCGGTTCAGGGAATATTAAACGCGCCGATCGCATTGACGCCGAACTTGAATCCTGTTCCCTGCGCATCCTCGAACATCATCGCACCAAGTCAGACGATACGATCATCGGCACCTGGCGCGCCATCGGGTCACCGAAGAACCACGCCCGGTTCGTGGAGTTGATGTTGAAAGACAAGAACATCAAGGAATTGGATTACTAACCTCTGCAGGCATGCAAACAAAAAGGCTCTCGTTGCGAGAGCCTTTTCTGTTATTTGGGTTCGATATTGCCTTTTGAGTCTGTCTGGGTTTCATCCTGCTTTTCACCGGCCAATCCGTCACGGAACGCCTTGATGCTTTTGCCCAGTTCTCCAGACAATTTACCAATGCGACCCGGCCCGAAGAGCAGGATGACAATGAACAGAATGATGATCCATTCCCAACCGCCTAAACGAAACATAATCTACTCCTTTTGTGATTTCAGCAGTATCGTACCACAAATTAGAGTTCGCGGCGGTAGAGCAGGCCTTCGATGAACCGTAAAGCACGGCGCACGAACGAGCGGAAGCGCCCCAGCAGGCGGTATTGCTCGGGCCGTACGGGCGAGCCCTTGCTCGGCAGCGGGCCGGTCCACTCGGCGGCCAAAGCGCCCCAGGTGAGCCCTGCTCCAAACCCGACCATAACGAGCTTGTCACCGGACTTGATGCGGCCTTTCTCGATTGCTTCCACCATGGCGATCGGGATGGAGGCCGTGGACGTGTTGCCGTAACGATCCAAATTGACCACGAATTTATCCATGGGCAGTTTGAGTCCGCGCGCGGCGGCTTCGATGATGCGGATGTTGGCCTGGTGCGGAACGATCCAGGTCAATTGCTCCACGGTCAACCCGGCAGCATCCACGGCTTCTTGTGTGGCCGAGGCCATTACGCGAGTCGCAAAGCGGAAGACTTCCTTGCCGTCCATTTGGATGTAATGCTTGCCTTCGTGGACGGTCGCTTCGGTGGCCGGATAATGACTGCCGCCGCCCTGCAACGTGAGCAGGTCGCCGCCGGAACCGTCAGAGTGCATGACAGCCGATAACACCCCGCCCGGCCGTTCACTGGCCTGCAAGACAAAGGCCCCCGCCCCATCGCCGAAGAGGATGCAGGTATTGCGGTCCTTCCAGTTCACAAAGCGCGAAAGGGTTTCGGAGCCAATGATCAGCGCGGTCTTGATCGAACCACTGCGAATGGCCTGCGCCCCCATGTTGAGGGCATAAATAAAACCCGAACAGGCGGCCAGCAGGTCGAAGGCTCCGGCCTTGGTGGCGCCGATCTGATCCTGGATCAAACAAGCCGTCGCCGGGAAGATGTATTCCGGCGTGGAGGTGGAACAGATGATCAGGTCGATATCGGTTGGGCGCACGTTGGCGATCTTCAAGGCCTTGAGCGAAGCCTCCACCGCCAGCGTGGATGGAAAATCGCCTTCCTTTGCCACGCGGCGTTCACGGATGCCCGTGCGTTCACGGATCCAGGCATCGTTCGTATCCACCACCTTGGCAATATCGTCGTTCGTCATCACTTGCTCAGGCACTGCCATCCCCCAGCCTGTGATATGTGCATATGGCATAACAGACTCCTCAAGCCCGCAAGGCGGGCCAGAAACAACTACCTATTAAAACGACTGAACACCACGGTGGCATTATGCCCGCCAAACCCAAAGGAATTCGAGATCGCATGCCGCAACTCAGCCTTGCGCGCCTGATTGGGCACATAATCCAGGTCACATTCGGGGTCGGGGGTCTGGTAATGGATCGTGGGCGGGATGACCCCATCACGCAGGGCCATGATACAAGCCACAGCCTCCACCGCGCCTGTGGCCCCCAACAAATGCCCGGTCATGGATTTGGTGGAAGAGATTGGCACTTTATATGCCTGTTCGCCGAACACGGTCTTGATCGCGGCGGTTTCGCTCTTGTCATTCAACGGCGTGGAGGTACCATGCGCGTTAATGTAATCCACATCCGTCACCGCCAGCCCGGCATCCTCCAACGCCAGTTTCATGGACATGGCCGCGCCGGCCCCGTTCTCGGCTGGTGCGGAAATGTGATGCGCATCATCGGTGGTGCCGTAGCCGGAGAGTTCCGCAAAAATGGTCGCGCCGCGTGCTTTGGCATGTTCCCATTCTTCAAGAATGAGCATGCCTGCGCCTTCTCCCATCACAAAGCCATCACGAGTCTTATCGAACGGGCGGGAGGCGGTCTCAGGGTCTTCGTTGCGCGTCGAGAGCGCACCCATCACGTTCATACCCGCCATGGCCAGTGGCAACAATGAAGCCTCTGCACCACCTGCGATCATCACATCCGCCGCACCGCGCCGAATAGTTTCCATCGCATCACCAATGGCGTTATTGCCTGAGGCACAAGCCGTGGCAATGGCCATGTTCGGCCCGCGCGCCCCAACACGGATCGCCAACATGCCAGCGGCACTATCCGAGATCATCATCGGCACCAGGAACGGGCTCACCCGTTCCGGCCCGCGTTCACGCAAGACTTCTGCCTGCTCCATGATCGTGCCGAGCCCACCGATCCCTGTACCGATCAAAATACCCACACGGTCACGGTTGGCATCGGTGATCTGCAAGCCTGCCTGCGCCAACGCTTCCAAAGCAGCAGCAGTGGCAAATTGTGTAAAGCGGTCCATTTTGCGGGCATCGCGCGTACCAAACATGGCTCCCGCGTCAAAGCCCTTCACTTCTGCGGCAAAGCGTGTCTTATGCTTGCTGGCATCAAAGAGTGTGATCGGCCCCGCACCCGACCTGCCCGCCAGCATTGCATCCCAAGTATCCTTCACTGTATTCCCAACAGGGCTGATACACCCCATCCCTGTTACAACAACCCGTCTTCTCATAAAGTAAATCTCCTTATTTATGCGCAATTCAGGGAATATAACACCCCCCTCCCTGTTTCGGTGCGAGCCCGCCTCCCCGCCAGATTAGAGGTTCTGCAGGGTTTTCCACGCCTGTTGAATGTGCATTCGGTCATGGTCGGCCATAAAACCGAGCACTTCCAAAAAGTCAGTCGGGCCAAAAATGGCATGTCGTGCCCGGCGACCCCACACCGCCTCGCCGACCGCGCTCACCTTTTCCAAATTCACCAGACGCGCAGCCGCAAACTCATCCAATGCCTGCGCGCCATCGACATTCAAGTATTCGCGCTCATTCGCCCACACCCCCGTATCCGGGCGTGGGATGAAGGCATCTGCTTTTTCGAGCATCAAGTCCAGTTGCATGGCATGGATCTCACGCTCGGTATCACGCAAGTGACACATGATCTCGCTCATCGCCCAATCGCTGGCTGTCGGCTCGTGCCGCCACTGTTCGCTCGACAAGGCTTGTGCCAGTCCATGTATGACTGCCGGGGTCGAAAGCAATATGGATAGCACGGCCTCTTTGGATCTAAACGACGGCTCCAACGCCGCCAAACCTTGAGCATCCACCCACGTTCTGACTCCCGCCAGACTGCCGCGCCCCGCATCCCCTTCCACGTTTGAGCCTGCCTCTGTTTCAACATGATAGGTCTTCAACCCCAGCCGTTGCGCCGGGAGGATATCGCGGTTCATGTCGTTCCCCACCATCACCACCGGGCCATCGCTCCAACCCATGCGCCCCAGCATTTCTGCAAAATAGGCGGGATGAGTTTTCGAAAAGTGAAAATCTTCAAAGGCCGAAATGACGGCAAAATCATCCGGGTTCAGCCCTGCCCAGCGCACCCGCTGCAAGGTGGCCACTTGCGGGAACAAGGGGTCGGTGGCAACAGCCACACGGTATCCCTGGGATAAAGCCCATTCAATGAGCGGCGCAGCTTCCGGGTTGGGTGTGGTATGCGTTTGTAGCGTCGGGAAGGTTTCGGCGTAGAAGGAGGCCAGGGAGGAGGCTAAAGTCTCTTTGGCTGCACCCAATGTCGGGTAGAAGCATGAGTCGAAGACGTCCTGCAGGGTGCGGGTCGGGTCGGCAGTCTCGGTCATCAGGCGCGTACCTTGCATCAGCGCACGCAAGGTCACGGTGGGCAGGGCCACCGGCTCGAGGTGCCGGGTGAGCGCCTGAAAGTAGGCCGGGACAAAACTTTCGAGATTGGTGTTGAGCAGGGTGTCGTCGAGGTCAAAGAGCAACGTAAGCGGCATGAGAGGTAACACTTTCCGTGATCCGAAATTCCCCGCGCAGACAAGCTTCAGGACTTGATCTCAAATTTGAACGGCAGGGCGTGACATTCACCACACCCCACATGCGGCTCGGCCACAGCCTTTTTGGATTTGTCGCAAAACGGCGCCAGTTGCACACGCCGTTGGAAGACGGCTGTGATGGGCCGCCCCACGCTGGCGTTGAGGCGCAGATATTCACAGGCATTAGCGCGGGCGATGCCGGGCACAGGACAGGTCTTGCACAATTCAGGCGACCAGGCCTGGCCGGCGGCCTTCAAGAGGCGGCACTCTTCCACATTGCGGCCGCGGAAATAATCCCCGTAAAAATGGGGGCAGTCGGTTCCGGCAGGGGTTTTCATGATGTGATTATTATACGGCAATCGACGAGCGGGCCAGACGATTAATTACCAGCCATAAAAAATGACTGTCACCCGTGGGTGACAGTCATGCGATGCGCCGATCTTACACGCGGGTGACGTATTCGCCCGTGTCGGTATTCACACGAATGGTGTCACCGACCTTCACGAATTGCGGGCAGTGCACTTCCAGCCCGGTTTCGGTCTTGACCTTTTTGGTTACGCCAGTGGCCGTATCGCCGCGAATGGCGGTCTCAGCCTCCACGACCTTCAGGTCCACCGAGGAGGGGTATTCGATGTCGATCGGTGTGCCGTTATAGAAGGTCAATTTCACTTCCATGCCTTCTTTGAGGTAGAGAGCGGTCTCGCCAAGCATGTCGGCTTTGACGGCAGGCTGCTCAAAGGTCTCGTTATCCATGAAGTGAAAGAACTCACCGTCATTATAAAGGTAGGAGACATTATGGAAATCGAGGCTGACATCCTGCACCGACTGGCCGGAGTTGAAGGTGCGCTCGATATTGGCACCGGTCAGCAAATTCCGGGCCTTGATGCGGATGTTGGCATTACCGCGCCCGGTCTTGTTGTGGCTGTATTCAAGCACCTTGAAGAGTCCGCCATCCATTTCGAAGGTGACCCCTTTGCGAAGTTCATTGACATCAATCATGCGTACACTTTCCTTATGGGTGAAAAATTTGAAGCGGCGGGATTATAGCATCCCTGAAGCCCAATTGCCAAGTACATTACCGCGGGGTGACGCGGTACACGCCGCCCGGGTCGCCTTTAAAAACCTCCGTGATCTCGGCCAATGGGGATAATTCTTTCGGCGGCAGGATGTGCAGCTTGAAGCCCAGATCAAACCAGACGATGTAGCCGGGTTGCGGCGGCCAGCCTTGATATGCCTGCAGAATAGCCGGAATATCGAGATTCTCTTCGTTGGCCCGGTCGCCCTGGGGCATGCCGAGTACATTGTGGCGGGTAAAGAACCAGGCCGCGCCTTCATGGTTGCTGTATAAGACCGCGCCCGGGGTAAATGGATTGGCTTCGAGAAATCTCACCAGGTCTGATTCGCGGAGGACGCGGGTGTTGTACAAGTTGTTATCGGTCTCGCCCTGGGCCAGGGAGCGGGCGATGTATTTTCGGGTGTTGTTCAGGGGGTATACCGTCCAGGTCAGGAAGGCGAGAAGGGCCAGCGCGTGGAGCAGTGACGGGTGCAGTGGAAGGTTCCAGCGCGGGCGCAGGGTTTCCATTGCACTGACCAGGAACGCCAGCACGGGAAAGAGCATGGCAATATGCAGGCGATCCACGCGGAAATCGCTATGCTCGGAATAACTGACGAGAAACAACAGAGTCAGACCGTAGAAAAAAGCAAATAGCACCAGCGGTAACAGCTCGGGAGTGCGCAGGAGGCGCAGCCAGTCCTTCCAGGAGGCGGGCTGCACCAGCACAATGGCCGCCACGACGATCAACAGCAGCCAGCCGTACACCGAGACCCGCTGAATGAGGCTGTATGGGATGAACCAGTAGAGCAATTTCTCAATGGCAATGTACAAATTCCCCAGCGGTTCGGCGTAGCCGCGGGCACCGAACAGGGAGTTGTTCATCCAATAATTGTGGATGAATACCCAGCCGGTGAGGGGCAAGACCGAGAACAGAAACAAACCACACCCTTGCAACAAGCCGGAGCGGAAGTTGCCACGCTGCCAAGTGCGCATCAACACCACAAGGCTGCCAATGATAGCCAGCACCAGGCCGGGATATTTAACCAGGCTGGCCAATACGGCCAGCAGGCCCATCCAGATCACATGCGTGCGCGCGCTACTCTTCAGATAAGCCGTGGCTTGTTCAAAGAACAGCAAGCACAACACCATGAACAATGGGTCGGCGGCGATAATGGTATGCAAACGGAACACCGAAGGCAGGATAAGAACCACCAGTGCGCAGCCATAGGCATACACCAACCGGGTTGGGACAATCTGCGCGATGATGTGCCCAGTCAGGTAGATGGTGAGGCCGAAGAGCACAATGTTCAAGGCCCAGCCAGCGATGAAGACATCACGAGTCAAAAGGGAGATGAGCGCCAGCAGGATCGAATAGAGCGGCGGCCAGGCCAGCAACGGAGCAAGGGAATAATCGTAAAAGCCCAGCCCGGCTGCGAGATTTTGCGCCACCGAGAGGTAACGCACTGAATCACCGGAGACGCCGGGCCCGAAGGGAGAGGTTGTGTAGTAAACCAGCCCCATCCCCAACACCGCCAGCAGGACAAGATAGATCGTCAGGTTGTTTTCACGCGCGAAGAACTTTTGCATGGGAGCGTCAGTGTCCCGAGTCCAGATCTTGCAACAGGCGCACGGCATGTTCAAGGACAGGCAGAATGACTTGCAGATTTTCCACGGCGCCCTTGGGGCTGCCGGGCAGGTTGACGATCAATGTCCGTTTGCGAATGCCAGTGACGATGCGTGAGAGCATGGCATGGGGCGTAATCTTGAGGCTGGCAGCCCGCATGGCTTCGGCGAGGCCGGGGGCTTCGCGATCGATCACGGCGCGAGTGGCTTCAGGAGTGACATCACGCAGGGCAAAGCCGGTACCACCAGTGGTGAGGATGACATCCAATTCGCCGCTGTCGGCCCACTCGCCCAGCAGGGTGCGGATGGCTGACTCTTCGTCAGGGAGGAGCGCTTCTTTGGTCACCGACCAGTTTTCGGCGTGAATGAGACGCGCGAGGGCCGGGCCGGAGGCATCTGGTCTTTCGCCACGAGCAGAGCGATCGGAGAGGGTCAAGAGTCCAAAGCGGATATTCATGCGAGATCCTTGCCATAGAGACGGACGTAGTCCATGTGATGCCAGCCACGACCTTCGTAGTAACGCATCGCTTCTTCATTATCAGGCGTGACCATAAGGTAGCATTTGAGACATCCGAGAGTCTGTAACCGCGCTTCGACCTCGGCTAGTAACTGCGAGCCGACTCCCAAGCCACGAAACGCAGAGTCCACGGCCAGGTGATAGATGAGGCCGCGACGCCCGTCATATCCGCCGATCACCGACCCAATGATGCGTCCGGCTTCTTCGGCCACCAGAAACAACTGAGGGTCGCGCATCAGCTTTTTCTGGATCTCTGCGGGCGTATCAGAACGGCCAAAGCGCACTCCTTTTTCAATGGAGCGCCAGAGTTGGCTAACCTGTTCATAATCTTCAGGAAAACGAAATTCGCGTACTTGCACGACCGGGGTCACTTGAGCAGTTTGATGAGGTCGTCTGGCATGAAGGGTTTCAGCAGGAAGGCATTCGCGCCGCGCTGCAGGCATTCTTCTTTGAGGTTGTAGCCTGAGGCCATGACGATGTTGATGCCCGCATTGGCCGGGTTTTCGCGAATGGTTCGCACCAGGTCCATGCCGTTCTGTTGACCAATGTTCACATCCATCAGCATGGAGGCGGGATTCTCGCGCAGAACGGCTGCCGGGATATCTTCGGTGGCGGAGAGGGCGACCACTTCGAACCCTTCAAGTTTGAGCAGGGTTGAAAGCAGCATCACCATGGTGGGGTCATCTTCAGCGAGCAGGATCTTTGGCATTGTTCTTCGCTTTCCTGGGGGCGGCTTTTTTGCCACGCGGAGCCGGTTTGGCCTTTTTCGGTTTGGGCGCCGGTTCCAGGGCGGCGGCCAGAACATCGTCCACAGCTTCAACGAACACGAATTTCATGACCTTCTTGACCTCATCGGGCACATCGTCGAGGTCCTGTTCATTGCGTTTGGGCAGAATGATGGTGCGCAGCCCGATGCGGTGACCGGCCAGCACTTTTTCCTTCACGCCGCCAATGGGCAGCACCTGCCCGCGCAGGGTGATCTCACCTGTCATGCCCAGTTGCGGTTTGACCTTGCGATTGGAAACGAGCGAAACCAGCGCCGTGACGATGGTCACACCGGCCGAGGGACCGTCCTTGGGTTGGGCACCGGAGGGAATGTGCAGGTGCAAGTCGAACTTATTGAAAAACTCATCGTGGAGCCCCAACTTCTCAGCCCGCGAACGGACATACGACAGGGCCGCACGCGCCGATTCGTTCATCACATTGCCGATCGAACCGGTGACCTGAAATCCGCGTCCGCCGGGCATGGCCGTGGCTTCCACGAACAATACGTCGCCGCCATACGGTGTCCAAGCCAGGCCGGGCACAACCCCGGGAATGGAGGTGCGTTGGTTCAACTCTTCCTGCGGCAGGAAGATGGGATTATCGAGATATTCTTCCACCAGGTCGGGGTTGAGCTTCACACGCTTGCACTTGCCTTCCGCAATGCGTGTGCCCACCTTGCGGCACACTGCGCCGATCTTGCGTTCCAGGTTGCGGACACCCGCTTCACGCGTATATTCGCGGATGATCTTCTTCAAGGCTTCATCGCTAAAGGTCACTTCATTATCACGCAGGCTGTTTTCGCGCAACTGGCGGGGAATCAAATAGCCCTTGGCGATGGCCACCTTCTCGCTCTCGGTATACCCTGAAAGCCAGATGACTTCCATGCGGTCGCGCAACGGGCCGGGGATGGTTTCCATTGTGTTGGCAGTGGTGATGAAGAACACCTGCGATAGATCGTAAGCGACTTCAAGATAATTATCGCGGAACTCACTGTTCTGTTCGGGGTCGAGCACTTCGAGCAGGGCTGAAGCCGGGTCACCATGAAAATCGTAGGTCAGTTTATCGATCTCATCAAGCATGAAGACCGGGTTCTTCGATTCGATGCGGCGCAGGGATTGCAGAATGCGCCCGGGCATCGAGCCAATGTAGGTGCGGCGATGGCCGCGGATCTCGGCTTCATCACGCACGCCGCCCAGCGAAGCGCGCACGAACTTGCGATTCATGGCGCGCGCGATCGATTGTCCGAGTGAGGTCTTGCCCACCCCCGGAGGTCCTACAAAGCACAGGATCACGCCTTCACGCTCTTTGCGGATGAGGTCTTCAGCCACTTTTTTCTTGTCGTCCTTACGGTCAAGCCGCAATTTACGGATCGCCAGAAATTCAAGGATGCGTTCCTTGACATCCTCCAGCCCGAAATGATCCTGGTCGAGGATCTTGCGCGCATGCTTGATGTCGAGGCTGTCGGCTGTGGCTTTCGTCCACGGGAGCGAGACCATCCAATCGAGATAAGTGCGGATGACGCCGTACTCAGCCGCCGCCGTGGGCAACCGGGACAGGCGCTCCAACTCCCGTTTGGCCTGCTTCCCGGCCTCTTCGGGCATTTTCGCCTCTTCGATCTTGTTGCGGAACTCTTCAGCCTCGGCGGCCTGCTCGTCACGCTCACCCAGTTCCTTTTGAATGGCCTTCATCTGCTCGCGCAGGAAATATTCACGCTGGACCTTTTCGATCTCACCCCGCGCTTCATTCTGGATCTTCTGGCCGATCTGCAATACTTCCGCTTCGCGCACCAGCAGGCCGATCAACTTCTTCAACTTCTCGGCCACGGAATGGATCTCAAGCAGTTCCTGCGAGTCCTTCAGCTCCATGCGTTGGAAGTTGGCAATGGTGTACGCCGTTTGCAACGGGTCTTCAACCGACGTAATGGACCCGGCCAACTCCTCAGGGAAGGAAGGGATCATCTGTGTGATCTGCTGGAACTGGTCGCGGGCGTTGCGTGCCAGGGCGTCGATCTCGATCCCCTGCTCGATCAGTTCCGGCGCCAGGTCGATGCGTGCCTTGAGGTAGGGCTCGTCCTCCACGAACTCGCCGACCTTGAAGCGGTCCATGCCTTGCACCAACAGGCGGATGGTGCCATCCGGGGCGCGTAACAGTCGATGGACGGTGGCAATTGTCCCGTAGGTATACAGATCCGCGGGGCCGGGGGTTTCCAGTTCGGGGTTTTTGGAGGCGAGCAGCCCCACGAGTTTGTCCCCACCCACAACATCATCCACCAGACGGATGGAGCGCGGCTGCCCCACTGTCAGCGGCACGGCCGTTTGCGGGTATACCACCACCCCGCGCAACGGCAGGATGGGCAACACATCGGGATATTTTTTCGCGTTCGAAGGCTCGGAGGCATTGGCATCTGTGGGGCCGCCATCCTTCTTGTTGAAAGCCGAAAAGAACGGCGGCATGATCATCGAAAGCAGTTCGTCGTCAGCGCCGATCCATTGAAGCAGGTCGTTGAAATTGGATTGCCAGCGGGAGGC